>JAHEMM010000016.1 GCA_024643655.1 Chitinophagaceae bacterium
TCTATCTGTTTGCGATGGAATTTTCTCAAATTGTATTAAAATGAACCTTTTTTCAGTTGTGTTTGTAACAGATCGGTTAAATGCATTTATTTTTTCTGCTGTAATATTTTTTTCTGGTATGACTATTCCCGATTTTAATAAAACAGAATATCGGGATTCATTATTTATTTGAGAATTAACAACCTGTGCCAGCAAAGTAAAGCTCACAATAAGGCATATAGTTATCAAGGAAATTGGATTGGATCTCATAGCGGAATTTAAAGACATAAATTTAGCACAAAAAAGCGAAATAAGCCAATGCTGTTAAGGATTTGAGAGAGATACGTAAAATATCTTATTGAGAGATTGCAGTTTGAGCAAAACAAAAATTATGCATGGATAGTAAAAAGCGGTGCATTTCTTCCATGCTGTTCATATTATTAGCTATTAACATAAACAATTTGCCAGTTTGTTTAAGTCTTCCTTTATTCGTTCCAGTCTGAAGGAATTCTATAATTTTTTGAAAAGTACCGGATTCAAAGTAAGGGGAATCTGCTCTGTTGATAAAGAAACAACGCTGTGTGTTTTCTTTCAATGACATTTTTTCGAAACCAAGATCAACAGCCAACTTTCTGCAACGAACTGTGATGAAAAGATCCTCAACTTGTTGTGGAATAGGACCAAACCTGTCGTGCAATTCTTGTTTCATTAATCCAAGATCTTCCTCTGATTCACAATTATCTAATCTTTGATATAATGATAGACGTTCTGTAATACTCTCAACATAATTATCAGGAATTAATATTTCAAGATCAGTATCAATGGTACAATCCTGTACAAAATCATCCTGCTTCGCAATTTCTTCTTTAAATAATTCTTTGAATTCAGTCCTTTTTAGTTCTCTTATGGATTCATCCAGAATTTTTTGATACATTTCAAAACCGATCTCTGCCATAAAACCGCTTTGTTCGCCACCCAACATATTTCCAGCACCCCTTATATCCAAATCTCTCATGGCAATCTGGAAGCCACTGCCTAATTCACTATGCTGCTCAAGCGTTTGTAATCTTTTCTTCGAATCATTTGGTAATGTACTCATTGGGGGTGCTAGTAAATAACAAAAAGCTTTTTTATTGCTACGCCCTACTCTCCCTCTTAACTGGTGCAGATCGCTTAAACCAAACTGATGAGCATTGTTAACAATGATGGTATTTACATTTGGAATATCAACGCCACTTTCGACAATATTAGTAGAAACCAATACATCATATTTTCGATCTATAAAATCAAATATCCTTTCTTCAAGATGATGACCCTCCATTTGGCCATGCGCAAATCCGATGCTCAAATCCGGACAAAGCCCTTGAATGATTGCTGCCATTTCTGCAAGTCCAGCTATACGATTATAAATAAAGAATACCTGCCCACCCCTTTCTGTTTCAAAATAAATAGCTTCACGTATAAAATCTTCATTATACACTTGAACTTCCGTTTGAATCGGCTGACGGTTTGGCGGTGGTGTATTCATTATACTCAGGTCTCTTGCTCCCATTAAAGAGAACTGCAAAGTTCTTGGTATTGGTGTTGCAGTTAATGTTAAGCAATCAACAGCAGTGCGGAGTGTTTTAATTTTTTCTTTGTGACCAACACCAAATTTCTGTTCTTCATCCACAACCAACAGTCCAAGGTCTTTAAATTTTACATCTTTCGCTAATAATCCGTGTGTGCCAATTATAATATCTACTTTACCCTCTTCTACTTTTTTAAGTGTTTCCTTTTTTTCTTTAGCTGATTTAAATCGGTTGATATAATCAACAGACACAGGAAAATCTTTTAGCCTTTCTTTAAAAGTCTGGTAATGCTGAAAAGCCAGAATCGTTGTAGGAACTAAAATGGCTGCCTGCTTTCCATCCAAACAAGTTTTAAATGCAGCTCTTATTGCAATTTCAGTTTTACCAAACCCCACATCCCCACAAACCAATCTATCCATCGGTGATGGAGATTCCATATCCTTTTTTACATCTGCTGTCGCCTTACTCTGATCGGGAGTGTCTTCATAAATAAACGAAGCTTCTAACTCCGTTTGCATATAATTATCCGGCGCATGTTGAAAGCCTTCCTGTGCTTTTCTCTTTGCATAAAGTTTTATAAGATCAAACGCAATCTCTTTGACTTTAGTTTTTGTTTTCTCTTTCAGTTTATTCCATACATCACTTCCCAGTTTATTTACTTTGGGAACACTTCCGTCTTTACCTGTGTACTTTGCAATTTTATGAAGACTGTTAATATTAACATATAATATATCTGTATCCTTATACACTAAACGAACAGCCTCTTGTAATCTTCCGTTCACTTCTAATTTCTGCAACCCGCTGAAAATACCAACCCCGTGGTCCAAATGAGTTACAAAATCTCCGGGTTGTAATTCCCGCAATGTTCGAAGTGTTAATGCCTTGTTCTTATTATACGCCTGCTTAACCTTATACTTATGATAGCGTTGAAAAATTTGATGATCTGTATAGCAAACAACTTGAAGATCTTCATCAATAAACCCTTCATGAATGGAAGTTGAAATAGGGTTGAAAACAATTTCCGCTTTTAAATCATCAAAAATACTTTGCAGTCTTTCTAACTGTTTAGGATTATCTGCAAAAATATTAAGCTGAAATTTCTTTGTCTCCCAACTTTTCAGGTCTTTTATCAATAATTCAAACTGACGATTAAACGCTGGTTGTTCTTTTGTATTGAATTCAATTTCAATAGCAGCTAAATAGGATTGAAAGCCAAACTCAACCAAATGCTTTTTATTCAATGCTGATTTTAAATCATCAGCACTAATAAAATCAGATTGGCTTACATATTTCTTTTCAACTCTATCATCCGTTTCTTCATTCCGTTTTTTAGAACCCCCTAAGGCTTTCAAATCTTCCTGAATCTGTAGAAAAGCACTCACTTCATCCTGCCCTTCATTCATTCTTTCGGCACAAAGCTGATAATCCTGCATCCAAACAATAGTATTTTCAGGTAAAAATTCAAACAAGGAAATTCTTCCTTCACTGGCAAATTGTGTGTCTACATTGGGGATTATCGTTACTTGCAAAAGTTTTCTTTCACTCAATTGTGTTTCGGGATCAACAATTCTTAATGAGTCTACATCGTTGCCAAATAATTCAACCCGATATGGCTTCTCGTTTCCGTAGGAATATATATCAAGAATACCTCCCCGAATGGCGAATTGCCCGGGTTGGTAAACAAAATCAGTTCTTTCAAAACCATAATCAGATAACTTCAATAATAATTGCTCAACATCTATTTTATCACCGGTTTTGATAAGAATTATATTAGAAGAAAGTGTTTCGGGCAATACTACTTTTTCAAAAACAGCTTCCGGATAAGTAACAACCACTTTTTTATTACCTCCTGTTGTGATTTTTATCAATGCCTCAGTCCTGAGCATCACATGAGAAGAATTTAATAACTGATAATTCTTTCTATTCTTAAAAGAAGAAGGAAAATAAAAAAGATCTAAAGCACCTGTAAGATTCTCCAGTGTATTATGAAAATAAGCAGCTTCTTCGGCATCATTTAAAATAATCAAATGATTAAGCTGAGAACAAGCAGAATGTCCAAGTGCTGCAGCTACAACAAATTGAGATGAGCTACCTTGTAAATTTTTTAAACAAATTTTTTGAGGCGGGGATATAGAAAGCCTGTCCGCCAATTGAAAAAGACGGGGGTTATTTTTATACTGTTCGAGCAAATCCTTTGCACCCATGAGAGGCGCAAATATAATTCATCCTATACATATACTTTTATAAAATTCAGTTTTAAACAACATTTGGTTTTATCTTTAGCAAAATCAACAAAGCATGGCCCTTCAACCCTGGCGAACAGGAAAAGTAATACGGATTGCTGACCATACACATAATACAAAACAGTATTGGATAGAGATACCAGAACTTAGTTCTTTTGAATTTAAGCCAGGGCAATTTGTAACCCTTGACCTCCCAATTCATGAAAAGCAAAATAAACGTTGGAGGAGCTATTCTATCGCATCCTGGCCAGATGGCTCTAATGTATTTGAATTACTAATAGTACTTGCGGAACATGGACTAGGTACACACTATATATTTGAAAATATAAAAGTAGGAAGTGAAATAACGCTACGTGGAGCCCAGGGTGTTTTTGTGTTGCCAGAAAAGATAGAGAAAGATTTATTTCTGATTTGTACCGGAACCGGAATAGCTCCTTTCAGAAGCATGATCAATTTTATACAACTTCAAAATATCCCATTCAAAAAAATTCACCTGATTTTTGGTTGTCGTAAAAAAGAAGATTTGCTTTATCATGAGGAATTAAAAGAATTGGATAAAAAATTACCTGGTTTCCATTATCATCCCACTTTATCCAGAGAAAAATGGGAAGGCCATCAAGGATACGTCCATCCAATTTATGAAGAATTGTGCAAAGATAAACCAGAAGCTCAATTTTTTATATGTGGTTGGAGAATGATGATAGATGAAGCTAAAAAGAGAATTGTGGAAATGGGATATGATAAAAAAGCTATTCATCAGGAATTATATGGATAAGTATTTTATTACTGAAATAATTCACCTCAACTGTTGACAACTGTCATGCTTGCTTTTAATACATAGTTACTATATTCGTAAAAATCAATCTGCGTATGGGAGCATCCTCGCTAATTGTACTAATTATTGCCGCCATTGCTTTCTCTGGCATTGCTATTCTAGTCTCTAAATTTGTTTTAAAGCCAGGCACCAACAAACAAAAAGGCGAACCATATGAATGTGGAATTCCTACTCAGGGAAAAACTTGGACGCAGCTGAATGTAGGTTACTACCTTTTTGCACTAATATTTTTGATCTTTGACGTTGAACTTGTATTTCTGTTTCCTTGGGCGGTTGTAGCAAAAGGAATGGGATGGATAGCCATGATAGAAATAGTTATCTTCTTTTTTATTTTATTTATGGGATTTTTATACGCACATAAAAAAGGAGCGTTGAAATGGATGTAAGGCCTCCCCAAACCCCTCACAAGGTGGGGCTTTGCTTTGCACAAGGCCAGCTTATTTAAATTGTAATACTGATATTAAAATTTCGAATGCAGGAAGAAAATAAAATACCAAATGACTCTTCGGAAGCCTCCCCCTTAAGGGGAGGTTTGGAGGGGGCTTTTCCCGGCGAAATTAAAGAGCTTCCCGGCGGAGGAATTGTATTGAGTAAACTCGATGATATTATTAATTGGGCAAGATCAAACTCTTTATGGCCTTTAACTTTTGCAACTAGTTGTTGTGGCATTGAAATGATGTCTACAGCAGGCGCCAAATATGATTTTTCGAGATTTGGATTTGAAGTAGCAAGAGCAACACCAAGACAAGCAGATGTTATTATCATTGCCGGTACTATCGTTAACAAAATGGCGCCAGTTTTAAAAAGATTATACGATCAGATGGCTGAGCCAAAATATGTAATTGCCATGGGAGCTTGTGCCATAAGTGGCGGCCCCTTTTTCTATAATACTTATTCTGTAGTTAAAGGAGCTGACCATGTGATACCGGTAGATGTGTATGTAGCAGGTTGCCCGCCAAGACCAGAAGCATTATTACATTCATTGATCACATTGCAACAGAAAATAAAAAGTGGAATGACAAGAGAACAAATTAAAGCACCACAACCTTAATTCTGTGTTGAATTAATTATGACAAACGAAGAACTTAAAATAAAGCTTGCTGAAATCCTGCCTTCTGCAATTATTGAAGACGGTAATGAATGGATCGAAATAGCCATTGAACCAGGTGAATGGTTACAGTCTGCCAAACAACTTCGTAAAAAAGAGGCTTTGCAATTCAATTTTCTATTTTGTCTCACTTGTATCGACTGGAAAACACATCTGACAATGGTATACCATCTTCGGTCAACAATTTTTCATTACAACATTGTTGTAAAAGCTAAATTAGACAGAGATAAACCCGAAATAGAATCTGTATCGAATATTTGGAGAACAGCAGAGTTTCACGAAAGAGAAGTATTTGAAATGTTTGGAGTAAACTTCCTTAACCATCCAGACCTGAGACTGCTGATTTTACCAGATGGTTGGGAAGGGAAAAACCCATTGAGAAAAGATTTTGAAGACCCTATAAATATGATAAGACTATAACATGTTTGAAGAAGTAGGCACAACACCTGAAGGTGACATGATCATTAATGTAGGACCACAACATCCTGCCACACATGGCGTGCTGCATCTTGTTATTACATTGAATGGAGAAACGATCAAGAAAGTAGAACCACATCTTGGTTATATACATCGTTCGATTGAAAAAATGTGTGAAAGCCTTTCTTATCGACAGTTCATTTATGTTACTAGTCGGATGGATTATTTATCTGCTCATATGAATAATCATGCCTGTGCCATGTGTGTTGAAAAAGGATTGCAAGTAGAAATTCCACCCAGGGCACAAGTGATCAGAGTATTGATGAGTGAATTGACACGAATCGCTTCACATGAATTATGGTGGGGAGCCATGGCGATGGACCTCGGTGCTTTCACTCCTTTTTTCCATGCTTTTCGGGAAAGAGAAAGTATCAATGATATTATGGAAGAAACTTGTGGAGCCAGACTAACGATGAACTATATGGTACCCGGAGGTGTGATGCATGATCTTCATCCAAATTTTCAGCAACGAGTGAAGGCATTCATGAAATTGTATAAAAAGAAAATCCATGAATATGATGAAATGGTAACCGGCAATATCATTTTTCAGAACAGAATGAAAAACGTGGGAGTACTTTCTGCTAATGATGCTATCTCATACGGATGCACCGGACCGACAGCAAGAGGTAGTGGCGTAAGTTCAGATATCCGCAAATTGTATCCATACGAAATATATAATACATTGGAATTTGATGAAGTATTGGAAACAGGTGGTGATTCATTTGCCCGATATATGGTTCGTATTAGAGAAATGCAGCAATCCATTCGCATTATTGAGCAGTTGATTGATAACATACCGGAAGGTGACTTTCAAACTAAAACAAAAGCGGTATTGAAATTACCAAAAGGAGAGTTTTATTCGAGAGTAGAAACAGCAAGGGGGGAACTCGGTGTTTATATTGTAAGTGAAGGGGGAACAACACCGTACCGTATTAAATTCCGGTCACCAGGGTTTTCAAACCTTTCTGTTTTAAATCATATTTCAAAGGGAAGTAAATTAGGAGATCTGGTAGCAATGATGGGAACATTGGATTTAGTAATACCTGATATTGACAGATAATTATGTGGAGCTTTTCTAACATAGCGAACAATATTCATGCATGGTTGGGCAATAATTTCAATCCAACAATGACATTGGTCATAGAAATGGTTCTTGCCGGAGTTGCCGTGATAGGATTATTTGCGGGATTAGGATTGGTACTCGTAATTATGGAACGAAAAGTATCGGCCTGGATGCAGATACGGCTTGGCCCTAATCGTGTAGGACCGAAGGGGATGCTTCAATCATTGGCAGATACAATCAAGCTGATTGTAAAAGAAGGATTAACTCCTGATGGCGCTGATAAATTTTTATTCAACCTAGCACCTTTCATTGCGATGATAGTTGCCATGTTATTAATGGCGCCGATTGCTTTTGCAAAGGATTTTCAGCTGTGGGATTTGAATATCGGCGTGTTGTTTGTATCAGCAGTTTCATCTATCATGGTCATTAGTATATTGATGGCTGGCTGGGCAAGTAATAATAAATATTCGTTAATGGGGGCAATGCGAAGCGGCGCACAGATAGTAAGCTATGAACTATCAGCTGGTTTATCAATATTGACTATCGTTGTATTGTCGGGCAGCCTGAGTGTTTCTGATATAATTTATTCGCAAGCCGATGGCTGGTGGATATTTAAAGGACATATTCCGGTACTGATCGCTTTTGTAACATTCATTATTGCAGTGACGGCAGAAACAAACAGAGCTCCATTTGATCTGGCCGAAGCAGAATCGGAACTAACGGCAGGTTTTCATACCGAGTATTCAGGAATGAAATTCGCTTTGTTCTTCCTGGCGGAATATGTAAACGTATTTATCGTTTGTGCGATTGGCGCTACATTATTCCTTGGTGGGTGGATGCCTTTTCATATCGGCAGCTGGGAAGGATTTAATCAAGTGATGGATTATATACCTTCCAGTATCTGGTTCTTTGGCAAAACATTTTTCCTGATATTCGTTATCATGTGGTTTCGTTGGACATTTCCGAGATTGCGAATTGATCAGTTGCTGAATTTAGAATGGAAGTATTTATTACCGATCAGTATGATCAATTTATTGATAGTAACAGCCATGGCAATTTTAAAATGGCATTTTTAAAAGCATGTTTATAAAAAAATACATACAAGACATCTGGGGTGCTGTTAAATCCTTATTGACAGGGATGAGACGAACGATGTATTATTTTACACATCACAAAGAAATTATTACAGAACAATACCCCGACAATAGAGATACACTTCAATTACCTGAACGATTCAAGGGTGAGGTAGTAATGCCGCATGATGAAAACAACGAACATCGCTGCACCGGATGCCAGGCCTGCGAACTGGCTTGTCCGAACGGAACGATTAAAGTGATCTTTAAGAATGAGATTAATGCAGAAGGAAAAAAGAAAAAAGCTATTGATAAGTTAGTTTATCATTTAGAATTATGTACGATGTGTAATTTATGTATCGAAGCCTGTCCTTCGGATGCAATCAAAATGGCACAAACATTTGAGCATAGTGTATTCGATAGAAATGAATTGACTAAAATTTTAAATAACCCAGGATCTAAAATCATGGAAGGTGTAGAATAATGAACGGATCAACTATTATATTTTATTTATTAGCCGCTATGGCTTTAGTGTTTGCAGCATTGTCTGTAACTACAAGGCAGATATTCAGAGCAGCCATATATCTATTATTTACACTTATTAGCATTGCTGGTATTTATTTCTGGCTGCAATATGAATTCATAGCCGCAGTACAAATTGTCGTTTATGTCGGAGGCATTGTGGTGCTGATTATTTTTTCGATATTCCTCACTCAGCAAACCGGTGAAAAATTACCGAAACAAAAAACAGACAGGAAAATATTTGCAGGACTAGCTGTATTTGCAGGATTTGCTTTGACCATACTGCAGATTTATCAGCATACATTTTTTGAAACAGATGAATCAGCTATTACACCAACAGTTCAGAATATTGGAACTAAAATGCTGACCGTGGATAATGGTGGATATGCATTGCCTTTTGAAGTGATCTCGATGCTGCTATTGGCTGCGATGATTGGATGTATAGTAATTGCATTGAGAGAAAAGAAAAATATTGAACCACAGAGACAGGAAGACAGGGAGGAACACAAAAGGATTGTTTAATACTTTGCAAATCTTTGTGACACTGTGCCTCTGTGGTTAAAAAACAATTAAATGGAACCAGGATTATACCATATTTTATTTTTAAGCACTGCACTTTTCTTTATTGGTGTGTATGGTTTTCTTACCAGAAGAAATCTGATTACAATGCTTATGAGCATTGAACTAATATTGAATAGTGTGAACCTGAATTTTATAGCGTTCAATAAATATTTATGGCCTAACCAGATGGATGGACTGTTCTTTTCATTATTTATTATCGCCATTGCAGCAGCAGAAGCAGCTGTTGCGATTGCTATTATTATTAATTTATATCGTAGCCATAATTCTATTGATGTAGAAAATGCAGAAGATTTAAAGTATTAAGCCCCCAACCCCTAAAGGGGAGTTAGGGAAATAAAGAATAAAACTATTGAAAGATTTGAAACAAAATTTTGTTGACTAATATGCCAAACGTAACTGCCATAGCATTAATTCCTTTATTACCCCTTGCAGGTTTTTTGTTATTGGGTCTATTCGGCAGAAAGTACCTGAAGAATAGCTCCGGCCTGATTGGAACTGTTCTATTACTGGCATCAACTATTCTTGCCTTGTATACAGCTTATGAATATTTCTTTGTGTATGGCAATGTAGGAGGTGTGTATCAAAAATTTGTTCCACTGCAATTAACATGGCTTGAATTTTCTCCCGGTGTGTCTATTGACATGGGATTGATCATTGACCCAATATCAGTGATGATGCTGGTAGTGGTCACTTTCATTTCCTTAATGGTACATATTTACAGTTTAGGTTATTTAAAAGGTGAAGAAAGGTTTCCAACATATTTTTCTTATCTCGGTTTATTTACCTTTTCAATGTTGGGGTTGGTATTAGCATCAAATATTTTTCAGATCTACATTTTCTGGGAACTGGTTGGTGTTTCTTCATTCTTATTGATTGGCTATTATTATGATAAACCAAGTGCAGTTGCTGCTTGTAAAAAAGCATTTATCGTTACCAGATTTGCAGACCTTGGATTTTTAATCGGCATACTAATCTTGTCATTTAGTGGTGGCACACTTGATTTTTCTACATTGATAGAAAGACTGACTTCACCAGAATCAAATGCATTTAAAACTGCGGCAGCCTCTACATTTTTAGGTGCATCGGCATTAACATGGGGAGCTGCATTGGTATTTATCGGCGGTGCGGGAAAGAGTGCCATGTTTCCTTTGCATATCTGGCTACCCGATGCAATGGAAGGTCCCACTCCTGTATCTGCATTGATACATGCAGCCACGATGGTTGTCGCCGGTGTTTATTTAGTTGCAAGATTGTTTCCAATCTTTTCCATAACCGTACCAGGTGTATTGGAAATAATAGGTTGGGTAGGTGCCATTTCAGCTATCATAGCAGCCATTATTGCATGTACTCAAACAGATATTAAACGAGTATTGGCATATTCTACCATGTCGCAGATCGGTTATATGATGTTTGCACTCGGTGTTTCTAATTATGGTGGAGAAGCAGGTTTAGGATATACCGCTTCCATGTTTCATTTATTTACACATGCCATGTTCAAGGCTTTATTATTCCTTGGTGCCGGTGCTGTCATTCATTATGTACATAGCAATGATATGAAAGATATGGGTGGGCTGAGAAAATTATTACCGATTACACATATTACTTTTTTGATTGCATGTCTGGCAATTGCCGGTGTTCCACCTTTTGCAGGATTCTTTAGTAAGGAAGAAATTTTATTGGCTGCTTTTCAGAATAATATGGCGATTTATTATATCGCTTTGATCACATCTGGTATAACTGCTTTTTATATGTTTCGATTGTATTTTAATATTTTCTGGAACAAACCACATCATGCACATGGTGAAAATAAATCAGAAGGTGGTTTTGTAATGATGTTGCCATTGATATTATTAGCCATAAGTGCTGCTGCAGCTGGATTTATTCCCTTTGGTGAGTTTGTAAGTTCCGATGGCAGATTACTGGAATCTCATTTTCATCTATCCTTTTCAATTGCACCCGTTGCTTTAGCTGTAGTCGGAATTTTTACCGCACTCTGGCTATACAAAAAGGAAAATGATAAACCAGCAAAATTCGCTTCTTCGATGGGAGGAGCTTATAAAGCAGCCTATAATAAATTTTATATCGACGAAGTATATCTTTTCATTACGAAGAAAGTTTTGTTTAATCTGATCGGAAGGCCAGCAGCCTGGTTTGATAAGAATGTTGTGGATGGCTTGATGAATCTGATCGGAACTATCACAGAATATATTTCGGAAGGGATTAAAAAAATACAATCAGGAAGAGTACAACAATATGCAATCTACTTTTTAGGTGGAGTAATTTTTTTGGCGGCATTGTTTATTTATTTATTGAAATAAAACAGTTGATAATAAAATATAAATGAATCTATTATTTCTTATAGGACTTCCTTTACTGACGGCTGTTGCTGTATTGCTTTCCCGCAATAAGCAACAAGTGAAATGGATTGCATTGGCTGGCTCAATAGCACAGTTAGGATTGGCATTCGTTTTATTTTTTATATATCAACAGGAAAGAAACAGTGGTAATGCTGCTCAAATGTTATTCGAACAGAATTATCCATTATTTGCTTCTCTTAATATTAATTTCCACTTCGGTGTTGATGGTATTTCAATTGCCATGATCTTATTGACGGCATTTGTTGTGGTTGCCGGAGTACTAGTCTCCTGGAAAATAGAGAAAATGACCAAAGAGTTTTACTTCCTCTTGCTACTTCTTGGCATGGGAGCTTATGGTTTTTTTATCTCCCTTGATTTGTTTATACTTTTTTTCTTCCTCGAAATATCAGTTATCCCAAAATATCTGCTAATTGGTATCTGGGGTAGTGGCAAAAAAGAATACAGTGCCAATAAACTTGCATTAATGCTGATGGGAGGATCAGCATTAATATTGGTTGGTATGCTTGGATTATATTTTGCAGGAGGAAGGAGTTTTGATATACTTACTTTATCAAAGGCCACTATATCTGCAGGATATCAAAGTCTACTCTTTCCATTATTATTTGTAGGTTTTGGCGTATTCACTGCACTATTTCCTTTACATACATGGGTGCCAGACGGTCACTCCTCAGCACCAACTGCAGGTTCCATGTTTCTGGCGGGTATCTCAATGAAATTAGGCGGCTATGGTTGTTTAAGGGTGGCCACTTATTTGTTACCCGAAGGAGCAAAAGAATTCGCTGACATTATCATCATACTTTCTGCAATTGCTATTTTATACGGGGCGTTTGCCACAATGATGCAGAAGGATTTAAAATACATTAATGCCTATTCATCAGTGAGCCATGTTGGTTTTAGTTTATTAGGTATAGGGATGCTAACACAAACGGCCATCACAGGTGCTTTAATGCAAATGGTTTCTCACGGATTGATGACAGCACTTTTCTTCGCCGTTATCGGAATGATTTATGATAGAACACATACAAGAATGGTAGGCGATATGGGTGGACTCATGAAAAAATTACCTTTTATAAGCACCATATTTTTTATAGTGGGTCTTTGTTCATTGGGATTGCCTGGCTTAAGTGGCTTTGTGGCGGAGATGACCATCTTCATGGGGTCATGGCAAAATACAGATGCATTCCATCGAATTGCTACCATTGCTGCAGCCATGTCAATTGTTGTAACGGCAGTTTATATATTAAGGGCCATTGGAAATACAGTGATGGGACCTATTAAAAATGAAAATTATTTAACATTGAAAGATGCAGCATGGAATGAGAAACTAGCTGCTATACTTTTAGTTGCGGGAATATTAGCGATTGGAATTGTGCCGGGTTGGCTAAATGATCTGTTGAGACCGGCAGCAGAAGAAATTATGAACCGGATCGCCGGAAAGTAAAATATAAATTGAATGAACGAATTTTTTACATTAATGAAGTCTGAGTTGGTGATCACTGCTATCATCTTCTTATTGCTATTCATTAAGATTGGTAAAGGAATGAAGAATGATTCGTTGCTTTCTTTAGTTCAGGCTTTATTACTTATTAATTTCATTGTTGGTTTCTTTTTTAATAAAGAAGGAAATCTTTTCGGAGACATGTTTTATACAAGTTCATTAATTGTTTTTCAGAAAAATATCTTAAGCCTTGGCGTTTATCTCATTTCTTTACTTTGTTCTGATTGGTTAAAGAAAACTGAACATCTTCCTGAATTCTTTATATTGATGCTATCTGCTTTATTAGGTATGTTCCTGATGATATCAAGTGGTAATCTATTGATCTTTTATCTGTCGCTGGAATTAGCAACTATTCCTGTTGCCGCAATGGCCAATTTTGATTTGCATAAAAAAAGATCTTCTGAAGGCGCCATGAAAATGATCTTATCTTCTGCATTCTCATCCGGTATTTTATTATTCGGCATTTCATTGATCTATGGAATTACAGGAACATTAAGCTTTGCTGCTATTCCTGGTCAACTGGACGGCTCCACTTTACAAATTCTGGGCTTTGTATTTTTAGTAGCTGCTTTTGCATTCAAACTTTCGATTGTACCGTTCCATTTATGGACTGCTGATGTCTATGAAGGATCACCAGTAGCTGTTACTGCTTTTTTATCCGTTATTTCTAAAGGCTCCATTGCTTTTATATTTATAACAGCCTTGTACAAAGTTTTTGCTCCCATGCAGGATGTATGGTACATGATGTTGGTAATATTCGCCATCATTACCATGGTCATTGGAAACCTGTTTGCGATCCGGCAACAAAATATAAAAAGATTCCTTGCCTTTTCTTCCATTGCACAGGTTGGATTTATTTTAGTTGGAATGAGTAGTGGTAGCAATATCGGTATCACTGCAGTTGTATATTTTATATTAATATATACATTCTCTAATCTGGCAGCTTTTGGAGTTGCTGCAGTGATAGCAGAGCAAACAGGAAAAGAAAATATTGATGATTATAAGGGCTTGTACAAAACCAATCCATTCCTTTGCTGGATATTGGCACTAGCTTTGTTTTCCTTAGCTGGCATACCACCTACAGCAGGATTCTTTGGCAAACTCTTTTTAATTACAGCTGGAGCCACCAAAGCCAGTTTTACTTTTATCATTATCGCTGCATTAAATATGATCATCTCACTTTATTATTACTTAAGAGTGATCAGAGCTGCCTTTATGGATAAAAATGAAAGTCCAATCGGAAAGATAAAATTAGGAATTGCTGTTAAACTTGGATTGATAATTTGCGCAGCAGGTATACTATTGGTGGGTTTATTCAGTTGGATTTATGATTACATTAATTCATTAAGCTAATATAAATGGCACTAAATAAAAATCATCTGTTTGAAGAAATTAATGATGTAAGATGCGGCATTGTAGAAAAAGATGCATCGCCTGAACGAGTTGCATTTCTGAAAGAACTACTTGAGCATAATGGTTACACAGTAATGACAGCACCTTCTCCACCCCCAAAAGTCGCTCCAGCACCGAAACCAAAAGAAGGTGAAGAGATTGTTCCAGCTCCATCCCTGCCCCCTTTACCAGAAACTTTTACTGTTGGTGTAACTGATTATACATTTAATCCCATCAATGCAATTTTTGGTAGAATGCTAAAAACCAAAAAAGGGCATATCGTTACTTTGGCTTATTGGGAACAAAAGGAAAAAGAGAGTCATGATGAGATCCCGTATTATGAAAATATCTAAATAGATTTTTACATCTTTTGAATTGTTTCAATTTCCAACTTTTTTACTAAAGGCTTAACCTTCATAATAAATGATAATTATCAAGATTTAGTCTGACTTCTGTTTTCATTATTCTGCCAAACATGCCATATCTCTGTATTGCACAAAAAGCAATAATTATGGCAAAAAGTATAAAATCCGGGAAATACGTTTATTTCTTTGGGGGCGGCAAAGCCGATGGAAACGAATCGATGAAAAATCTATTAGGGGGCAAAGGTGCAAACCTCGCAGAAATGGCAGGTCATCCAAAACTAAAATTACCAGTTCCACCAGGATTTACGGTTACTACTGAGGTTTGTACTTATTATTATGACAACAAAAAAAGTTATCCTAAAACATTAAAAGCAGAAGTAGAAGAATCGATAAAGAAAATCGAAAAATTATCCGGTAAGAAATTTGGAGATATAAAAAATCCACTTTTGTTTTCAGTACGGTCCGGTGCCAGACGAAGTATGCCCGGGATGATGGATACAGTTTTAAATATTGGATTAAATGAAAATACTATCAAAGGCCTGATTGCTCAAAGTGGCGATGAACGTTTTGCTTTTGATGCCTATAGAAGGCTGATCATGATGTATGCAGATGTTGTAATGGAAAAAGCAGCAGGTATTGAAATTAAAGGAAAAGGTATCCGTAAAGTGTTGGATGAAAAACTGGAGAATATCAAAAAGAAAAAGGGTTATAAAAATGATACAGAGTTAACCGTTACTGAGCTAAAAGCACTTGTAAAAGACTTTAAAAAAACAGTTAAAACCGTACTCGGAAAAGATTTTCCCGAAGATCCTTTGCAACAACTCTGGGGAGGTATAGGCGCAGTATTTGGCAGCTGGAATGGCAAAAGAGCAAGGGAATACAGGATCATAGAAAAAATTCCTGACGACTGGGGTACCGCTGTAAATGTACAGGCTATGGTTTTTGGAAATATGGGAGAAGATAGTTGCACTGGCGTAGCATTTACCCGTAATCCCGGAACAGGCGAAAATAAATTTTATGGCGAATACCTGGTAAATGCGCAAGGTGAAGATGTAGTTGCAGGAACAAGAACTCCGGCACCGGTAAATGAATATTCTAAGAATGCCCAAAGCAAACATCTTATTGCATTAGAAAAACTTATGCCTTCGCTCTACAAAGAATTATTCAGCTATCAAAAAAGATTAGAGCAACATTATAAAGATATGCAGGATATAGAATTCACTATAGAAAAAGGAACTCTTTATATGTTGCAATGCCGTGTAGGAAAGAGGAATGGAATAGCATCAGTTAGGATGGCAACAGAAATGCATTTAGAAAAACTGATCGATGCCAATACTGCAATAATGAGAGTGGGTCCAAACCAGTTGGTTGAATTGTTATTACCCATGATCGATCCAAAAGCTGAAGGAACCAACACAATAATTGCAAAAGGATTACCGGCAGGGCCTGGTGGTGCAAGAGGCCGTGTTGTATTTGATACAAAAGATGCGGTGACATGGGCTGAAAAAGGTGAAAAAGTAATTCTTGTAAGAGAAGAAACATCGCCTGAAGATGTAGACGGCATGCATAAATCACAAGCTATTTTAACTACAAAAGGAGGTATGACATCTCATGCTGCATTAGTAGCAAGAGGCTGGGGCAAATGCTGTATAGTAGGTTGTGGCGATATTGAAATTCACGAAAACACAAAAACTTTCCATTCAAAAAATGGAAAAATTATTAAAGAAGGTGATTGGGTAACATTAAATGGCACAAAAGGTTTTGTTTATGAAGGAAGTTTGCCTTTAGTAGATATTGATCTGGACAAGAACCAATCATATAAAGATTTGATGAAATTAGTAGATAGAGTAAAAGTAATTGGTGTTCGTACTAATGCTGAGACACCTGAAGATGCAGCCCATGCTATGAAGTTTGGCGCTGAAGGGATTGGCTTATTCAGAACTGAACATATGTTTTATGGCGAAGGAAGTGAACAGCCCTTATTCCTTTTACGAAAAATGATAGTAAGCAAAACTGAAAGTGAGAGAAGAACAGCTTTGAATGAGCTATTTAAATATGTAAAGAAAGATGTAAAAGATACCATGAAAATAATGAAAGGATATCCCGTTACTATTCGACTTTTAGATCCACCACTTCATGAATTTGTACCACATGACGCTAATAAATTACATCATCTTAGCAAAGAGCTTGGAATCAGTATGAGTGTATTAAGAAGAAGAGTCTTGGCATTACACGAAAATAATCCGATGCTTGGTCATCGTGGTGTACGATTAGGTGTAAGCTATCCAGAAATTACTGAAATGCAGGTAAGAGCAATTTTCGAAGCAACAGCTGAAATGTTGAAAGCAGGTAAAAAAGCATATCCGGAAATAATGATTCCTGTAACCTGTACTGTAAATGAACTTTCTCATCAGAAAATAATTGTAGACAGAGTATATAAAGAAGTATGCGAAAAAATGAAGATCAAAAAGATCCCCTATTTATATGGCAGCATGATTGAAACCCCCAGAGCTGCTATAAGAGCCGAGTTGATGGCAAATGTGGCTGATTTCTTTAGCTATGGAACCAATGATCTTACACAAATGAGTTTCGGATTTAGCAGAGATGATATCGGCGGTTTCCTTCCGAAATATATGGATCTCAAAATTCTTCCATACGATCCGTTTCAAACAATCGATCAGGATGGAGTTGGTGAATTGGTAAAAGTTGGGATTGAAAGAGGCCGAAAAGCAAAACCAAATTTAAAAGTTGGTATTTGTGGCGAACATGGTGGCGATGCTGAAAGTGTAAAATTCTTTCATCGATTAGGGATGAATTATGTTAGCTGTTCACCATTCCGTGTACCAATTGCCCGCTTAGCCGCAGCACAAGCAGCATTAGAGTTTCCAAGAAAATAATACTCCTTTAAAAACTAATGCCCGAAGCATAATTGTTTCGGGCATTTTTAGTAAAAATTTTCCGACCTTTCCTCAATAAATATTAAATCATGGAAATAAAAAATTTATTTGATCCGGAAGTGAAAAAGGAAATAATAGAACGAATAAATAAACTGACTCCCGAATCACAAAGAAACTGGGGCAAAATGAATGTTGCACAAATGTTGGCACATGTACAGGTTCCTATGGGCGTTGCATTGGGTACACATATTGTGAAAGGAAACTGGCTGATGAAATTGATTCTTCCATTATTTAAAAAAGCCTTATACGATGAAAAACCATGGAAAGAAGGCTTACCGACTGATAAAACATTTATCATGACTGATCAGCAAAAAGATTTCGATGCTGAGAAAAAGGATTTACTTAAAAAAGTAGATATATACAGTGAAACAACAATGATCAATGATAAACATCCCGTTTTTGGTAAACTAACTAAAGAACAGTGGAGTAAAGCTACCTGGAAACATTTAGACCATCATTTGAAACAGTTTGGTGTTTAACTCACACCCACAATTTTTCCATCCACTACATCAATAAAATTTGCCTGTGGAATTTTAGGTAATCCTGGCATCCGCATCATCTCACCACAAACTGCTACAAGAAAACCAGCACCCCTGTTTATAGCAATATCATCAACATCAATTTTAAAGTTACCATCCAATCCATTATTTAATGGATCATCAGTAAATGAATATTGCGTTTTTGCCATACAGACAGGCAAATGCTCGAGTCCTAATTGTTTAATTTTTTTGATCATTACTTGTGCCTTTTTATATAGGACAACATCTTTTCCGCCATAAATAGTTTTTACAATCTTTCTGATCTTTGTTTCCACATCATCTGAAAGGTCATATGTAAAATGCAATGAAGGCGATGGTTCTTTACAAATTTCCACAACCGCTTGTGCCATTTCCAAACCTCCTTCTCCCCCTTTACAAAACGCATCATTTACTGCAAAAGATACTTCTTTGCTCATGCACCATTCTCTCATTAAATCAATTTCCTCATCTGTATCGAAATGATACCTGTTCAATACAACAAGTACTTTTTGTTTGAATGACTTCAGAATGGCAATATGTTTTTCCATATTTTTTAATCCTTGATGAAGGGCAACACTATCGGGCAGCATCATTTTATCTTCCTTTATCCCTCCACTTAATTTTAATGCCTGAGATGTTGCGACCAATACACTCATTGCCGGTTGTAAACCGGCTTTTCTGCATTTTATATTGAAAAATTTTTCTGCACCAAGATCACTGGCAAACCCAGCTTCCGTAATTACATACTCACCAAACTGCATGGCTGTTTTAGTAGCTACTATTGAGTTGCAACCATGGGCTATATTGGCAAATGGTCCACCATGTACAATAGCGGGACATCCTTCCAATGTTTGTACAAGATTGGGAAGTATAGCATCTTTTAATAATGCGGTAATAGCTCCTGTTACACCTAATTCTTTTGTTGTAAATGGTTCCCCTGCAAACGTAAATCCAAGTAACATATCATCAATCCGCTTTCGGAGATCGTTTAGATTTTCTGCAAGACAAAGTAATGCCATTATTTCACTGGCTGGAGTAATAACAAATCCTGTTTCTGAAGGAATACCATTATTTGGACCATCCAAAGCGGTTACAATTTTTCGCAACACCCGATCATTTACATCTAGACATCTTTTCATTAATACCGTCTTAATACCTTCTGGTTTACCGCGGTTATAAAATCGAAAATTATCCATTAAAGAAGCCAGTGTATTATTAGCAGCAGTTATAGCATGAAAATCACCGGTAAAGTGAAGATTAATATCTTCCATCGGTACGATCTGAGAATACCCACCACCCGCAGCACCACCTTTCATTCCAAAACAAGGACCAAGTGATGGTTCACGAAGTGCCAATACTACATTTTTATTCATTTTTTTTAATCCATCTGCCAGGCCAATTGAAGTTGTTGTTTTCCCAATTCCGGCTTTAGTTGGTGTAATAGCAGTTACCAGGATCAACTTGGAAGCAGCTATTTTATTTGTATCAAACTGGTTTATATTGATCTTCGCTTTATGATGCCCGTATGGCACAAGCATTTCAGCAGGAAGACCCATTTCCGATGCAATTGAAGTGATTGGCTGGATTTTATTTTCCTGCGCAATTTCATAATCTGATTTCATTAATTGTAAGATTAATATTATGTCATGAAAAAAATCTACGGCATCTCCTATTTCACTCCCTCCAGAATTTTAATATAGTTTGCTCTTTCATAAGCAGTCGGGTCAGAAACATTTTGTTGACTCATAATCCCTTTAAAAGATTTGATATCGTCAAAACCCATCATATACATCCAATCCTGCAATTCTTTATTCATTGTTTTCAAATAAGGAATACCATTTTTATATAATGAAGAGGCCGTCATTACCACATCAGCGCCTGCCAGTATATATTTTATTACTTCTATTGCACTTTGCACACCTGTAGTAGCAGCAAGGGAAATATCTACTTTCCCATACAATAATCCGATCCAGAAAAGCGGCAATCTTATTTCACCTGATTCACTATAATGCAAATCAGTTTTGATTACTAATTCATTGATGTCGAAATCAGGTTGATAAAATCGATTAAATAAAACTAATCCATCAGCTCCCTGATTTTTCATTCGCAATGCCATATTGCCCATTGCACTGAAATACGGATTTAATTTAACTGCCACAGGTATTTTGACGGTTTGCTTGATTGATTGGATAATATTAAGGTATCGGTGTTCTACTTCAGAAGATGACATAGCAATGTCTCCCGGTAGAAAAAATATATTTACTTCCAGCGCATCAGCACCGGCCTGCTCAATCATTTTTGAATAATCGATCCACCCTTCATTAGTAATTCCATTAATACTTCCTATTATTGGGATATTAACTTTCTCTTTCGCCTTTCGTATATTTTCAAGGTATTCATCAGTTCCAACATTATAATCATCAAGATCTGGAAAATAATCCAAGGCTTCCGGAAAAGCATAACTTGTTTCAGACATAACACCTTTATATCTTGCTTCTTCTTTTTTTATCTGCTCTTCAAATAAAGAAAAGAGTACAACCGCACCGGCACCATTATCTTCCATTTTTACAATGTTATCTGTTTGTTCAGATAATGTACAGGCCGAAACAAGGATTGGCGAATCCAATTCAAGTCCCATATATTTAGTATGTAATTTCATACACTAATTTTTTATGTTATTGGAACAAAATCACTTGCCTGTTTGGTTGCCAACTCCTCATATGTTTTCCATTTCAGGTTCACAAGATCCTGTGCATGATTCATCAATTCGTCTGCTGCATCAGGATTTGTAATCGTAAGCACTTTATATCGAAGCTCTTTATACGCATACTCTTTCAATGGCATTCTTGGTCTTGGCGAATCCAATACAAATGGATTTTTATTTTTCTTTCTTAATAACGGGTTATAACGTAATAAAGGCCAGTGTCCGCTGGCAACAGCATTGTT
Organism: Chitinophagaceae bacterium; assembly: GCA_024643655.1. GTDB lineage: Bacteria > Bacteroidota > Bacteroidia > Chitinophagales > Chitinophagaceae > JJ008. The sequence continues at coordinate 21,508 of JAHEMM010000016.1, forward strand.
CTGCTGCGTTAACCCATCTTTTAAATCATAGCCATGAGCTATACAATGACTGTATGCTAATATCAATGCAGGACCATCATAAGCTTCTGCTTCCCGCATGGCTAATAATGTTTGCTGTGGATTTGCTCCAAATGCAACTCTTGCTACATATACATTGCCATATGAAATAGCCTGCATAGCAAGGTCTTTTTTTCCTCCTGCCTTACCCCCAGCTGCAAACTTTGCTGTGGCTGCTGTAGGTGTTGCTTTAGAAGATTGGCCGCCGGTATTTGAATATACTTCAGTATCCATTACCAATATTTTGATATTTCTTCCACTGGCTAATGCATGATCTAATCCGCCATATCCTATATCATAAGCCCACCCATCACCACCAACTAACCAAACACTTCTACGAACTAACTGATCAGCAACAGACAATAAATGTTGAGCTGATGATGATTTCATTGTTCCTAATTTCTCTTTCAATAACTGTACTCGCAATTGTTGTTTAGCTATTTCGGACTCATGCACCTGTTTTGCATCTAAAATTTCATTGATATATTCTGCACCTAATTCATCTTTTAATTCTTCTAATAATTGCTTTGCCATTGACAATTGTTTATCAGCACTAACCCGCATTCCTAATCCAAACTCTGCATTATCTTCAAATAAGGAGTTAGACCAGGCTGGCCCTCTACCGTCTTTATTTATTGACCAAGGAGTAGTAGGAAGATTGCCTCCGTAAATAGAAGAACACCCTGTTGCATTAGCAACCAGTAATCTGTCTCCAAATAATTGCGATAATAATTTTAGATATGGTGTTTCACCACAACCTGCACAGGCACCCGAGAATTCAAACAATGGCTCAAGGAATTGTGCACCATGAACGGTAGAGAAATCAATTTTCGAACGATCATTCCATGGAATATTTTCAAAGAATTCAATATTTTTTTGTTCAGTTACTAGTACGGGTTCTTTTTCAGCCATATTAATGGCTTTACGGGAACGATCCTTCGGGTTAGTAGCAGGACAAACTTCTACACATAAATTACAACCGGTACAATCTTCTAAATAAACCTGCAAAGTATATTGTGTTTCCGGAAATCCTCTTGCATTGATTGGCGCAATCTTAAAATCGTCCGGAGCATTTTTTAAATTATCCTTGTGATAGAACTTTGCCCTAATAACACTATGCGGACAAACATATGCACAATTACCACATTGAATACAGGTGTCAGGTTCCCAGATCGGCACTAAATCTGAAACATTCCTTTTCTCCCATTGTGTCGTTCCGCTAGGATAAGTTCCATCCACTGTCATTTTGCTTACGGGTAAATCGTCGCCATGACCTGCCATCATTACAGAAGTAACTTCCTGAACAAAGGCCGGAGCTTTTTTAGAAACAGTAAGTAATTCATGCTCTTTAGCAGAAACTTTTTTCGGATATTCAACCTCGAATAGATTAGCCAATGTTGCATCGACAGCAATAAAATTCTGGTTGATTACTTTCTGTCCTTTTTTAAAATACGTCTTTTCAATTGCTTTTTTAATTTGTTTGATCGCATCTTCTCTTGGCAATACGCCTGATAAAGCAAAATAACAAGTTTGCATAATGGTATTGATTCGTCCACTCATTCCGGTATCTCTTGCAACTGTAGTGGCATCAATCACATAAAATTTTATTTTCTTGTCAATGATCATCCTTTGAACCTGCCCTGTCAATTTTCTCCACACTTCATCTTTGTTGTAAGGACTATTCAACAAAAATGTCGCACCGTCATTTGCAAACTCAAGCATTTCTATTTTCTCCGTAAAATTGAATTGATGACAAGCTATAAAATCTGCTTTTGAAATTAAGTATGGTGCTTTTATCGGTTTTGGACCGAAACGCAAATGTGACACTGTTCTTGCTCCTGATTTTTTAGAATCATAAACAAAATAACCTTGAGCAAATAAATCAGTGTTCTCACCAATGATCTTAATAGTGTTTTTATTGGCGCCAACAGTTCCATCAGCACCCAATCCAAAGAATAATCCTTGTCGCCAATTTGTTTCATCCAATTTATAGGATGGATTATACTCCAAACTGGTAAATGTTACGTCATCATTTATGCCAATCGTAAACCCATTCTTTGGCAGTTTCTTTTTCAATTCATCATACACTGCTTTTACCATTGCCGGAGTAAATTCTTTTGAAGAAAGTCCGTAACGACCACCAACTATTAATGGCAATTGCTTCAGTTTCCCTTGCTGTAAAGCATCCACAAATGTTGACAATACATCCTGGTACATTGGTTCACCAGCTGCGCCGGATTCTTTTGTTCTGTCTAATACTGCAATAGATTTTACAGAAACAGGCAATGATTTTACTAAATACTCTAATGAAAATGGACGATATAATCTAACTTGAATAACACCTGTCTTTTCACCATTCATATTCAAGGCATTGACTGTTTCAGCAACTGTTTCTCCCCCAGAACCCATAATGATAATTACCCGTTCTGCATCTTTTGCACCTGTATATTCAAATAATTCATATTTTCTACCAGTCATTTTTTTAAAGTCCTTCATTACTTTATCCACTATGTCCGGCATATCATTATAAAAACTATTCACCGTTTCTCTACCCTGAAAATACACGTCGGGATTTTGTGCAGTACCTCTTACAAAAGGATTATCAGGATTTAAGCCTCTGTTTCGATGTGCTATCACTAACTCATCCGGGATCAAAGATTTGATTTGATCATCACTCAGCAATTCCAGTTTATTTACTTCATGAGATGTTCTGAATCCGTCAAAGAAATGAATAATAGGAATTCTTGATTGCAAAGAAGCTACTTGTGCAATCAAAGCAAAATCATGTGCTTCCTGTACGCTGGCAGAACTTAACATCGCAAAACCTGTTGTTCTTGCAGCCATCACATCCTGATGATCACCAAAAATAGAAAGTCCTTGTGCAGCTAACGAACGAGCGGCCACATGAAAAACAGCAGCTGTCAACTCACCGGCAATCTTATACATGTTTGGCAACATTAGCATCAACCCTTGAGAAGCAGTGAATGTTGTTGTTAAAGAGCCGGTTTGTAAAGCACCGTGTACTGTTCCCGCAGCACCACCTTCACTTTGCATCTCAATCACATCTGGAATATTTCCCCATATATTTTTTATTCCTTTTGATGCCCACTCATCAGCAAGTTCAGCCATGGTAGATGAAGGAGTGATAGGATAGATAGCACAGACTTCATTAACCCGATACGCCACATAAGCAGCCGCTTCATTTCCATCTATCGTTGCGATAATATTTTTATGCTTAGACATTATTAGTTGGATTAACAGGTTCAGGAATCATTTCAATTGCATGACAAGGGCATTGTTCATAACAAACAGCACATCCGGTGCATGCATTGTAGTTAAACTTATAGCGGTTGCCTTTTCCTAATTTAATAATTGCATCCTCTGGACAGGCCCCAAAACATCCATCACATTCAAAGCAATTACCACAACTCAAACATCGTTGAGCTTCATATTTTGTTTCAGTTTCTGTAAGTCCCGCAATTACTTCATCAAAATTTTTTACTGCTTCAGAAGGTAATAGTTTATCTTGTTCTTTTAGATCTGCTTCTGTTTTATACCACATATGCAGTTTTCTGTACCCTGCTGTTGGATGCTTATCTGGTCGTTGATAATTCTCATTTATTAACCAGGCATTGATATATTTTGCCGCTTTCTTTCCATGGCCGATTGCAATTGTAGCACTTCTATTTTCACCCGGCAACATGTCTCCACCTGCAAAAATTCCGTCATGACCCGTCATTCTTGAGGTATTAATAACAACTGTGCCATCTTCTTTTAAAACAATTGCTGAATCTTTACGTAAAAAGCCAGAATCTGTTTCTTGTTTATTAGCCAGAATCAAGACATCTGCCTCTACGACCTCGAATACATTTGTTCCAACAGCTTTTCCTTTTTCGATCTTCATCTTCTGCAGTGTAATAATATTTTTATCTATACTACTTAAACTTGTTAGCAGCTGAATATTGACACCCTCAGCTATTGCATCTTCTGTTTCATAATCATAAGCCGGCAATAATTTAGAGTCCCCTGGAAAAAATACCGTAACCTCAGAACCAAATCTTTTTATCATCCTGGCGATATACATCGCTAATTTACCTCCACCATAAATCACCACTTTTTTTCTTATATATGGCGATGTCGTTTCTTTTATTTCTTTAAAAAAGGAAAAAGCATTCGTGATGTAAACCGAATTATCATGTTCAAAATCTTCTTCTTTGATCAGCTGAGCACCAATAGCAAGATAAACAGCATCAAAACAGCCGGCTTCCTTTTCTCCCACAACATCTTTCACATTATAATTCAGTCGGATTTTCACTCCCATTCTAACAATACGATCTATTTCAGCATCCAATATTTTTTTAGGTAATCGATAATCTGGCACCCCACTCCATAACAATCCTCCGGGATGACCAGCTGATTCAAAAATTTCAACGGTGTGACCCATTCTTGCTAAATGATAGGCTGCTGATAAACCCGATGGCCCTGCACCAATAACCATAACTTTCTTTCCTGAAAACCTGGTAGAATAATTGACTTGCCATTTGTGATTAATAGCTTCATCGCCAATAAATCTTTCAACGGCATGAATATTTACCGTTGTATCAATATGATTCCTGTTGCACCCAGTTTCGCAAGGTTTGGTACAAACTCTTCCCATAATTGCAGGGAAAGGGTTATCCTCTACAATTTTTTGAAACGCCTCGAAATAATTACCAGCTTGTGCATGAGTTAACCATGCTTGAATATTTTCACCCGCCGGACAGGCACTGTTGCACGGTGGCATAAAATCAACATAAACCGGACGCTGAGATCTTTTTGGGCCGGTTCCTTCTGCATGTACAAAAAGGTCAACCGGTTTTGTAATATCAAGTTGGGGCATGTCTATTTTTTTCAACATAAAGAATGTAATTCTGCCTTAAGCAGATCCACAATATCATTGAAAAATTAGTACTTTGAAGTAAGGTCAAAGTTGACTTAATTCATTAAAAACAATGATTCATATCATATATACAGTGATTGCATATTTTTTAAGCAACCCTTTCAATATTTAAATATTTTCTGAGTAAGAATGATTCTATCCAAAGTAATACAATAATAAAAAATTCCGGTACAGATCAAAGACTTGAGCTATACCGGAATTAAAATTATGAGAAAAGTAGTTGACCTATAATTCTATTGCAATGAAAATGATAGCGATATTGCTGGATCCCAACCAGATACAGCAGCATCATCAATTCCAAATGCAAAAGTAAAGTTGTTATTTAAAACTCCTGTGAAAGATTGAAACCCGAACGTTTGCCCTGCATGACCTAAAGAAAAATTCATAAGATTAACCACACCCATTCCATATTTAATTGTTCCTTCCATCGTCATAAAATGCTCAGTCTTCAGCTTATTAATGGTAGCAGTATCAGAAAACAATTTTCCTTTATTCCACTCACTGATAAACTTTTGCATATCGTCAAGGTCAGAGATAATTTCTCCAGCAGCTCCAGCTAATGTAGCCGGCATTACTGATATTTTCCCTTTATAATGCCCATCTGCTCTTTTTGCAGGTGGATTAACTGATGCGAAGTATGTGTGTTTTAATCCAAGTGGATCGATAATATTCTTCTGTACATACTCATGATATGTCATACCCGAATATTTTTCAATTATTAATCCCAATAAAATATAATTGACATTACAATACCTAAATTCAGAACCAGGGATGAATGGTTTAATCACATGACCTTTCGCCATTGTTATCAACTCGTATGGGGTAAACCGTAAAGTAGAGTCGCCATGAAGTGAGAATTCTTTATCATCATCCCCTTCTAAAAAATATTCAGGAAATCCTGATGAATGATTCAGCAAGTTGATGACTTTTACGGAATCGATATAATTCTTACCATTGATTACCAAAAGGTTTTTAAATAATGTATCATTGGGTAGTACAGAAGTTAATTTATCCTGCAATGAAAATTTTCCTTTTTCAATCAATTGTAAAATGGAAGCAGCAGTGTACATTTTTGTACAACTGCCAATATCAATACTTCCGCTAAAATCTGTAATGGCTTTCCCTTCTCGTCCGTCATAACCAACATAATAAGCAGCTCCACTGTCATTGGCTACTTTGCAAGTCATACGACACTTATTTTTAATTGCTAATTTAATAACTACACTATCAACAATATTTCTTATCGAATCGGGGATTGGAGTAACAGCTGCTATTACTGCAGAATCATCTGTTTTCTTATCAGATTGGCTATTTTTACAGGAGATGATGGCTGTAAAAATGAACGAAATGAAAATAATTTTTTTCATAAATAATTAATTAATAAATAAAAATATTGAATAGTGTGAAATAATGCTTTGAATAAAAGCAGGTTAAAGTAACAAATCTTTAATTAGATTGCCCATTATTTAGTAAGATAATTTAAAATTATGCCGAAACTAAGGTTTTTATCCCCCTATTTAATTCAATTTTTCCTGTCGCTTTTGATTTGGAGCCAATCAGCTCATTGCCAGAATGATTCACTGAACCAGGCAAGAACAAACGATACAGTGAAATCTATTAAAGAAATAATTCCATTTATACAGGAAATGGGCAAACAGGAAACTGAAAAAAGTATAAATAAATTCCGATCCGGTCAAATTGCAATCAGGCAAACGCAGATAATTAAAGAAATCAGTTTTGTAATTTTAAAAGCAAAAGATTATTTAAAAAGGGGTATTGATACATCCGGACTTCAATCAGAGCTAATTCGTTCACTGGATCTATATAATATTGCCGCAGATGGCGTTTTTACTAACCCAGGCAGTATTCAAACATACAGAAATCTTAATACTTCGTATGATTTCATGAATGTACTTTTGAGAAAATTAAAATCCCGAAAGAACATAATTGATAAATATCAAAATGACCTTTTGCAATTCAGAGAACAGATTGACTCACTTGCTACTGATAGTACAATTTATATTTTCCCAAGTGATTCAGCCTCTTTTTTCCAGTATTACCAAAAGCTTACTGCTGTAACAAGCTTACTTGGCCCAACTGATTCCCTTATTGACAAATCTTCAGCTAGTTTAAGTAATTTAGATGCAGCCCTGAGTCCTCTTATCAATCAAATTTCTTCAAGCCTTGAGGACATTGAAAGTTTTCAGAAAAAACTTTCTTCTTCATCATTTGAAAAAGAATTACCCGGAATATTTGGACCTGTTACCCATAAAAGGCCATTCTCGGAAATTATTAAATTTTCTATTGCTAAGGAAGGAAGGGTGCTAAAATACTATACCGCTGAAAATAAAGGAAGACTAATATTAATGGTTGCTATTATTATAGGTATGGCAATCTTTATTAGTTCATTAAAAAAGAAAATTTCAGACAATAAAGTTAATCGCAATGATTATACTGGTCAACTTGTATTTCGTTATCCAATCCTATCAGCAATACTGATCTCTGTAAATCTTTTACAATTTATTTTTCCAACCCCGCCTTTTGTATTCAGTTTAATTTTATGGATAACAGCAGCTCTTTCACTTACATTTATATTCCTTAACTATATATCAAAATATTGGATGGAATTCTGGTTAACAATGCTTGCTTTTTTTATTCTGGCTAGTGCAGATAATCTGATTTTACAAGTATCTAGAACTGAAAGATGGGGCATGTTCATTTTGGAACTGGGAGCCACATTTACGGCTTCTCTAATATTACTAAAAGGCCATCGTTTCGATCTGAAAGAAAAGAAAATCCTCTATTTTATCGGACTTGTTGTATTGCTAGAACTGGCAGCCTTTATAGCAAATTGGACGGGGCGATACAATATTTCAAAATCTTTATTTTTTAGTGGATTTCTGAATATTATTATTGCGATTTCATTTTTATGGACTGCTCGACTAATCAACCAATTATTAAAAGTTGCATCAAACTTTTATTCAAGTTCAGATAAATCAAAATCTGTTTTGAATTTCGAAAAATTAAGTTCGAATATTCCAACCTTCTTATATGTGGTACTCGGAATAGGTTGGTTGATGTTGTTTGGCAGAAATTTTTATTTCTTTAAAGAAATTACACAACCTTTTATTGACTTACTTTTTAATGAACGAAAAATAGGAGATTATTCTTTTTCAATTTATTCTATTTTATTATTCTTTCTGATAATGACATTCTCTGTAATCCTATCAAAGATTGTTTCCTTTTTTACATCAGAAACTTATACATCACAAAATAAAAAATCCCGTAAACTAAATATTGGAAGCTGGGTGCTTCTTATAAGAATTTCTATCATTTGTATAGGCTTATTTCTTGCTTTTGCAGCTGCAGGCATTCCAATGGACAGAATAACAATTATTTTAGGAGCACTTGGTGTTGGTATTGGACTAGGATTGCAAGCATTAGTAAATAATCTTGTCAGCGGTTTGATTATTGCGTTTGAAAAACCTGTTAATGTAGGGGATATAGTAGAAGTATCAGGCATTTCAGGAAGAATGAAATCTATAGGTTTCAGGAGCAGCGTTGTTGCTACCTGGGATGGCGCAGATGTTATCATTCCAAATGGAGACATACTTAATGCGCATCTCATTAACTGGTCAATGGGTAATAATAACCGGAGAACTGATTTTATGATTGGAGTTGCGTATGGTACAGATTTAGATAAAGCCAAAAAAATTATACAGGATATCATTGAAGCTGAAAATAATATTTTAAAAAATCCTCAACCCACCATTATATTCCAGGAATTCGGAAACAGCTCAATTGATATAAAAATCTTTTATTGGGTGAATCATTTCAATCATTTAGCATCAAGCAAAAGCAATCTCATCTTTGCTATAGACCAGGCATTCAAACAAAATAATATTGAAATCCCATTCCCACAACAGGATCTGCATATTAAAAGTGTAATTAATAATGAAAGTAAAAAGGAAAATAAATGATTTAAACGATAGCCTCCAGAATAATTTCTTTTAACCTATTCAATGGCACTCTTTCCTGCTCCATAGAATCCCTGAAACGAATTGTAACAGTATTATCTTCTTTACTCTGATGATCAACTGTAACACAAAATGGTGTGCCTAATGCATCCATTCTTCTGTATCGCTTACCTATTGAATCCTTTTCTTCGTAGAAGCAACGGAAATGAGGTTTGCATTCCGCAATTATTTTTTCAGCAATCTCTGGCAACCCATCTTTTTTTGTTAATGGAAGAACGGCCATTTTTATTGGAGCAAGTTTCGCCGGGAATTTTAAAACTACCCGATCATCTTTTTTATCTTCAGTACTCAGGTCTTCTTCAGTATAAGCCTGACTTATAACAGCCAGAAACATCCTATCCAAGCCAATTGATGTTTCGATTACATATGGTATATAATTACCAAAAGGTTTACCTGTAGCTGGATCAACATCATTATCGAAGTACTGCATTTTCTTTTTGCTGTATTCTTGATGCTGCTTTAAATCAAAATCAGTTCTGGAATGAATTCCTTCCAATTCTTTAAACCCTATTGGAAATTCAAATTCAATATCGCAAGCTGCATCAGCATAGTGAGCTAACTTTACATGGTCATGGTAACGATACTTTTGTGAAGGCATACCTAAACTCTTATGCCATTCTAATCTTGTGGCCTTCCATTTCTCATACCATTCTTTTTGTGTACCAGGGCGGATAAAAAACTGCATTTCCATTTGTTCGAATTCCCTCATTCTAAAAATAAATTGTCTTGCAACAATCTCATTCCGGAATGCTTTACCTATTTGAGCAATACCAAACGGAATTTTCATTCTTCCCGTTTTTTGTACATTCAGAAAGTTGACAAAAATTCCCTGCGCTGTTTCTGGACGGAGATAAACTTTATTGTCTTCATCATCCGCTGAGACTGTAGAACCAAATTCAGTAGAAAACATCAAATTGAACTGGCGAATATCTGTCCAGTTGCAAGTACCACTGACAGCACATTTTATTTTATTTTCTTCAATTAGTTTTTTCAATCCCGCAAAATCATCTTTTGCAATCAAAGCTTCCATCGAAGTAATTAGCTCATTTGATTCTTTCTCTTTTCCATCTGTTGCCAATGTATCAGCAAAACCTTCAATCAAATGATCTACCCTGTATCTTTTGTTACTGTCTTTATTATCGATCATCGGATCGTTGAAATTATCAACGTGGCCGCTTGCTTTCCAGGTGGTTGGATGCATAAATATGGCAGCATCAATACCAACGATATTTTCGTCAGACAACTGCGTCATACTTTTCCACCAATAGTCTTTGATATTTTTCTTTAACTCCGCTCCCATCTGTCCGTAATCATATACAGCCTGTAAGCCGTCATATATTTCGCTGCTGGGAAAAATAAAACCGTACTCCTTACAATGAGAGATTATTGCCTGAAATTTATTTGTATCGTTAGCCATAATGGCGGCAAAAATAGGATAGAATAAGGATTTAATACCAATAGAATCTAGATGAGTTTATCGTTATTCTTATGTCTTTCGCTATCTCTATTATTCTTTTTTTCAAAATTTTTCTCCAAAGCTGTAGTCAGGTCTACTCCTGTTTGATTGGCCAGGCAGATCAAGACCCAAAGTACATCAGCCATTTCATCAGCCATTTCATTCTTTTTTTCAGAATCCTTAAATGACTGATCGCCGTATTTACGAGCCATAATACGGGCAAGTTCACCCACTTCTTCAGTAAGAATCGCCATGTTTGTTAATTCACTAAAGTAGCGAACACCCACAGTTTTTATCCAATCATCTACTTTTTGCTGCGCATTTTCAATAGTCATAACAAATATTTTAGAGTAAGTTTTGCAATATAGCATGATTCTTGTCGTTAAAGTCGTCCTGCTTGTATGAATTGCAGCGAATCAGGACCTCCTGCCCCTTGAAGATCGATTACAAACCAATTCCTTTAAAAGATTAATATACTCTATGCAACAATCAATTCGTAGGCTATTAGCCATTGTAACCCTATCACTATTAGTTTTCGTTTCTCAGGCACAATCTGATAGCAATCTGCCTTTAAAAACTGAAACAAAGCCTTATAAGATTCTTACGGCTGGCAAACAAATTACCATAAAAAGTACAAAAGATATTAAACATATAATGCTATGGACAACCAGTGGTAACCGTGTAGTAGAGCAAAAAGATATCAATAAAACTTCTTTAACAATTAACATACCTGTAAATCAAAAAGCATTTTTCATAATGATCGGACTTGTTGGCGGCAAGATTTATACAGAGAAGATTGGAATTCAGTAAACACTAATTTCATCAAATTACACGAATTATTTAAAAGACCACTCTTTTATAAGTCAGGGATTTTTCACCAAAATTTATTATAATACCCAACTTAATTCCTGAAGCTTTTAAATAATTAATAGTTTGATAAACAAAGGGGTTTACGATTACCGGTGTTGCTTTTATTTCTACTATAATAGAATCAAATAATACAAAATCAGCATAAAATTTTCTAGGCAATACTTTTCCTTTGTATTCAATCTTATATGCTTTTTCTCGTTCATATTTGAAGTCGAGCATTTTCAATTCAATTTCTAATGCATCTTTATAAACTATTTCTTTAAACCCCATACCCAATTCTCTATGTACTTCCATACAAGCTCCAACTATTTTATAGGACTCTTCTTTGAATATAAGGTCTGCCATAATTAGTGTAATTAATTTGAAATTAGTGTTGCAAATTATTCTTTGCTTTTTGTATCTATAACTATCGTTACCGGTCCATCATTCAATAATTCAACTTTCATATGGGCACCAAAAATACCAGTGCCAATAGGTTTTCCTAAATCTATTGCTAACTGTTGAATCATTTTTTCATATAAAGGAACAGCAATATCAGGTTTACTTGCTTTAATATAGGATGGCCGATTCCCTTTTTTGGTAGATGCATGAAGCGTAAACTGACTTACCAGTATTATTTCGCCTTTCTTATCCAGCACAGATTCATTCATTACACCTTCAGCATCATTAAATATTCTAAGATTTACGATTTTCCCGCTTAACCAAATAATATCTTCTGCAGTATCTTCATCTTGAAACCCAATTAAAACTAATAAGCCTTCATCAATTTGTGCAGTATAATCTCCATTTACCTTTACACTTGCCTTACTTACCCGCTGAATAACTGCTTTCATTGTTCGTAATTTTGTACTACAAATGTAATTGCAGAATAATGATTGACATAAATAAAGAAATAGAATTTCAAACAACCCGCAGCGGTGGTAAAGGAGGACAGAATGTAAATAAGGTCGAAACAGCTGTAATTGCTTCTTTCCATATTGAAAAATCGCAACTCCTCACAGCTCAACAAAAAGAATTATTGAATGAGAAACTCAGCTATAGAATTAATAAAGAAGGGTTTTTACAACTAAAATCACAAACACACAGAACTCAATTAGCCAATAAAAAAGAAGCTGTTGAAAAAATAAATGAGTTGATTAATAAAGCTCTTGTAAAGAAAAAACCACGCATCGCTACAAAACTGAGTAAAGCATCAAAAGAAAAAAGATTAGACTGGAAGAAACGTAATGCTGAAATAAAAGCTGGCAGACAAAAGCTAAAACCCGGCCGGTTCTAAAACTATTTACCTTAAATAATTGTATTTTAGTACATCAAATGAAAACTGTGCGCAAAAGTATTTTAACTATATCGACCCTTTTTACCTTTTTAATTCTCCTCACATATTGTATTGTTTCCTGTAAAAAGGAAATTACAATATCAGGAATTGAATTATTGGCACAGGAAATACCAGCTGGCTTTCCGCAACCAGTGTATACTTTTCAGGACAATCCATTAAGTAAAGAAGGATTTGAACTAGGAAAAAAATTATTTTACGACAAAAAACTTTCTGCAGATAACAGTATTTCCTGTGGATCCTGTCACGAACAAAAAGCCGGTTTTGGAACTTTTGAACATGACCTTAGTCATGGCATAAATAATTCGCATACAGAACGTAATGCGCCTGTTCTTTTCAATCTGGCCTGGAGTACCAGCTTTCATTGGGATGGTGAGTTCACTTCATTTAAAGAAGCAGCGAAGCAACCTATATTGGGACATATAGAAATGGGTGAAACATTTGAAAACATCAATAATAAAATTAAAAATGATGCTGAATATAAAAAACTATTCAAAGCAGTTTTTAATAGTGAGATAATGCACCCAGAGTATATTCTTAAAGCCCTGGCTCAGTTTACCGGCTCATTAGTTTCCGCTAATTCTAAATACGATAAATATAAAAAAGGCACTGTTTCTTTTACAACGCAAGAAGAAAATGGCTACCAGATTTTCAAAGCAAAATGTGCAACATGTCATCCTGAGCCTTTATTTACTGATTACAGTTTCAGAAATATCGGGCTACCAGTTGATCATCACCTGGATGATATAGGAAGAATGAAAGTTACCGGCAAAACAGAAGATCGTTTAAAATTTAAAGTGCCAACATTACGCAACACTTATATTTCATCTAACTATATGCATGATGGCCGCTTTGGCACTTTGCAACAATGCATTAATCACTACCGAACAAATGTACAGGCAAGTCCTTCACTCGATCCTTTACTAACAAATGGTATTACATTAACAAATGCGCAATCGGATGATCTGATTTTATTCTTAAGAGCACTTACTGACTCCAGTTTTATACAAGATCCCCGTTTTAAAACCCAGTAATAAATTTTCTTTTTACAAACTACGATATTTGCCATATGAATCAACGGGAATTATTTCTTCGTCATATTGCACAAACTTCTACAGCACCACTTGCTTTGGAAATTATAAAAGCAGATTGCTGTACTTTGTTTGATGCTGCAGGCAAAGAGTATATTGATCTGATTGGCGGTATTAGTGTTGCCAATATTGGTCATCGCCATCCTAAAGTAATTGAAGCAATTCAAAAACAATTAGATGCCTACCTGCATATAATGGTTTACGGAGAATTTGTTGAAGCACCACAAGTTCAATACGCAAAACTACTCACGGAACATTTACCAGCATCTCTCAACTCCGTTTATTTTACTAACTCTGGTGCAGAAGCAGTAGAAGGTGCAATGAAGCTTGCAAAAAGAGTAACGAACAGAACACAGATTATTTCATTTATTAATTCCTATCACGGTAGTACACAAGGTGCATTAAGTATTATTGGAGATGAGTACTGGAGAAATGCTTTCCGTCCATTATTGCCTGATGTATTGCATCTTGTATACAATTCTTTTGAATCACTGAATTCAATAACAGAACAAACCGCCTGTGTGTTTGCAGAAACTGTACAAGCAGAAGCTGGCATTCTTGTTCCCACAAAAGAATGGATGCTGGCATTGCGGAATAAATGTACGGAGACTGGCACCTTTTTAATACTTGATGAAATACAGGCAGGCTTTGGAAGAACAGGCAAGCTTTGGGGCTTTGAACATTTTGACATTGTACCTGATGTTTTATTATTAGGGAAAGCTTTGGGTGGTGGCATGCCATTAGGGGCTTTTATTGCTGACAAGAAACTGATGGATGCATTTACAGACAATCCGGTGCTAGGTCATATCACTACATTTGGTGGACACCCCGTTAGTTGTTCCGCCGGTATGGCAGCAATGAAAGCATTGCTGGAAGAAGGATGGATTGGAACGGTGAAACAAAAAGAGGAATTATTTAGATCAAATTTGGTTCACCCAAAAATAAAAGCTGTCCGTTCCTTTGGTTTGTGGATGGCGGTTGAGTTTGATTCTTTTGAAACAAATAAGCGAATCATTGATGCTTGTATTGCCGAAGGTATTTTGACGGATTGGTTTTTATTTGAAGCTAATTGTTTACGGATTTCGCCTCCTTTGATTATTGCACACGAACAGATTAGAAAAGCTTGCAATATAATATTACAAGCAATTTAATAATTATTATAATAGCCCATATGCCCAGGCTGCAATCAACGCTCCAATTATCGGGCCTATCACCGGTATCCAACTATAGCTCCAATCACTATCTCTTTTTCCCGCTACAGGTAAAATAAAATGTGCAATACGAGGTCCCAAATCTCTTGCCGGATTGATAGCATAACCAGTTGGACCACCTAATGAAAGACCTATTCCTAATACCAATAAACCAACGGGCAATGCATCCAAAGTTCCCATTGAAGAAACAGCTGGAGACATAGCCATTGCTCCAAACATTAATACAAATGTGCCAATGATTTCGGTAGTAAGATTATGACCTACACTTCTTATTGCAGGAGCATTACAAAAAACTGCAAGTTTTAGGTCTTTATCTTCAGTTGCTTCAAAATGTTGTTTATAAGCAACCCAAACAATCATAGCACCGGTAATAGCACCTGCAAATTGAGCTGCAATATAAGTTAACAATAAAGAGGAGTCGAAATCTGCAAAAGCAGTTAGAGCAATTGTAACGGCAGGATTCAAATGGCCTCCTCCTCCTAATTTCGTAGCAGCGTAAACACCAATAAAGACAGCCATTCCCCAACCAAATGTTATAACAATCCACCCTCCATTTTGGCCCTTTGATTTGTTAAGTAATACATTTGCTACAACTCCATTACCCATAATGATGAGTAATGCTGTACCAATGAATTCACCGATAAATGGAGACATATTAGTTGGTTTTTGTTTTTTGAAATTATTTTTGTGTTCCTTATTCTTCCGTCCAGGCCTGTGCTGCTCTCACAGCTTTTCGCCAATTCTTTTGCAATTCTTCTACGGATTCCTTTTTCATTGCCGGGCTAAAGGTTTTATTTTTCTGCCAGTATTGTTGCAATTCATCGACACTACTCCAAAAACCTACTGCAAGACCCGCAAGATAAGCTGCACCTAAAGCGGTGGTTTCAGTTACCTCAGGTCGAATTACATCTACACCAATAACATCACTTTGAAATTGCATTAATAAATTGTTGACAGTAGCACCGCCATCTACTCTTACTTCTTTTATAGGCAACCCTGCATCGGCTTGCATTGCCTTCATCAGATCCATTGATTGAAAAGCGATGCTCTCTACCGAAGCTCTTGCAATATGTGCATCAGTTGTACCTCTGGTGATACCGACGATAGTTCCTTGTGCATGTGGATTCCAATAAGGTGCCCCTAAACCTGTGAATGCAGGAACTAAATATACACCACCATTATCTTTTACTTTTTGTGCCAGTTCTTCAACATCGCCGGAATTTTGAATCAACTTTAATCCATCCCGCAGCCATTGAACTACGGCACCACCGATGAATACACTTCCTTCTAACGCATAGTGTACCTCGCCATTTACTTTCCATGCAATGGTGGTTAGCAAATTATTTTTTGATTGAACTGGTTTTGTTCCTGTATTCATTAACATGAAACAACCTGTACCATACGTATTTTTTAGCATCCCGGGTTCTGTACACATTTGTCCGAACAAAGCAGATTGCTGATCGCCTGCAATACCACTTATGGGAATCGGGGAGGATGAAAGTATATTTTCGGAGTGTCCAAACACTTCACTACTGGAACGAACTTCTGGCAATATATTCTCAGGAATACCAAAAAGTTCGAGTAATTCAGTATCCCATTTTAACTCATGAATATTATAAAGCAATGTTCTGGATGCATTGGAAACATCTGTTGCATGTACTTTCCCATTAGTTAATTTCCAAAGCAACCAACTATCGATAGTGCCAAAACATAATTCGCCTTTTTTTGCTTTCTCTCTTGCTCCTTCTACATTATCTAATATCCATTTTACTTTAGTTCCCGAGAAATATGCATCCGTTACAAGTCCGGTTTTTGCCTGTATCATTTCAGCATGTCCATCTTTCTTTAGCTGATCACAGTAAGAAGCCGTTCTTCTATCCTGCCATACAATTGCATTGCAAATAGGTAGTGAAGTTTGGCGATCCCACACAACGGCAGTTTCTCTTTGATTAGTAATACCGATTGCAGCAATATCATTAATGGTTAATCCTGCCTTAAGTACAGCCTCTGTGGCAACACCGAGCTGTGTACTCCATATTTCACTGGCATCATGCTCTACCCAACCTGGTTGCGGAAATAGCTGAGTGAATTCTTTTTGTGCCGTTGCAACAATACTTCCTTTCTTATCAAAAATAATAGCTCTTGAACTTGTTGTTCCCTGATCCAGGGAGAGAATATACTTGACCATAGCAATTGTTCTGGTTAATTATTAAATATAAAGGATAATTAAAAAATAAGCCAAAGAAGTATTTGTCAAATTGACTACTTCAAAATATACTGTTCTGCTACTTGATTATATAACTTGATCTGCTCTTCTTCCCAAGTTTTGTTTCTACCAAGTTTTTTTGCCATAATAACTGCTACTTCTGGTGCTATTCTGCAACTCTCTTTTGCATTCAGTAGCAATGCTCTGGTTCTTCTTGCTAAAAAATCTTCTACTGTTCTGGCCATTTCATGTTCAACAGCCCATTCAATCTGTGTTTTGTGAATTTTTAGTTCTTCACTTGTCCATTCTTTTGTATCTCCAATCATTGTTGCCCTGATTAGTTTTGCATCACTTCCATAGAAATAAAAGGGGTCATTCCAATCAATATTTTTTTCATGACCATGTATAAATAAATTGGCTGTTCCTGATTTTACTGGAGTCCAACCAAGAACTTTTTCAATCCTGTTTACCATATCCTCTCCCATTTTTCGATACGTAGTCCATTTGCCACCTATTATAGTGAAAAGTTGAGATGGTGAAAGAATTATTTTATGACTGCGAGAAATTTCTTTCGTTTTTAATTGTCCTTTTTGCGGAGCGGCTAAAGGTCGTAACCCTGCAAATACACTCAGTACATCACTACGTTTAGGTTTTTTCTCGAGATATGCACCAGCCGTTTGTAAAATAAAATCAATTTCTTTTTCCAGTGCTTTTGGCTCTAATGACGGTTCTTCAATTGGAGTATCTGTTGTACCGACTACCACTTTGTCGTGCCATGGCACAGCAAATAATACACGACCATCACTTGTTTTAGGAATCATTAATGCTTCTTCCGAAGGATAAAATACTTTTTCAATTACTATATGAACACCCTGACTGACACAAATGGTTTTTTCAATTCCAGGTTTATCCATCTTTAAGATATCATCTACAAAAACACCTGTAGCATTAACAACGGCTTTTGCTTTTAATGTTAATGCTAAACCAGTTTCCTCATCGGCAGCTAATACACCATTTACATTTCCTTGTTGATCTTTCAACAAGTCAATTACTTTTACGTAGTTGATAGCATTACCGCCATTCTCAATTATACTTTGAGCCAGATTAATTGCAAGCCGGGAATCATCAAATTGCCCATCATGATAAAGCACACCACCTTTCAATCCTTTTGAAAGAATACCTGGCGTTCTTTTCAACACTTTTTTCTTTGAGATAAAAACTGAATCCCCCAGACCAAGTTTGCCGGCTATCCAATCGTATAACTTAAGACCAATCGTATATTTAAGTGAATCCCAAATGTTGTATACAGGAACAATAAATGTTTGATTTTTTACAAGATGTGGCGCATTCTGATGAAGTAACCCTCTTTCTACACTTGCTTCTCTTACCAATTTTACATTTCCCTGTGCCAAATAACGAACACCACCATGTACTAGTTTAGTACTACGACTGGAGGTTCCTTTTGCAAAATCACTCTGTTCAAGCAACAAAGTTTTGTAGCCACGGGTAGTTGCATCCAACGCAATTCCAAGACCCGTTGCTCCACCGCCAATAACAATGATATCCCAATAATCGGTGTAGGAATTAAGATATTCTATATATAATTTTCTGTTTGATATTTTTTCTTGGGAAGATAACTGCATTATTTATTAGCATCAATTTCTTAATGCATTGAAGATAAACCAAAGAAAATGGAGTATAAAAAATTTAAAATGCTACCCGGAAACTTCCAAACACCCCAAAGTTTCTATCGCCGGCTTTAGGCAAAGATGACGGCAATACCCGCCAAACAAAATCCAGTCTGAATACTCTGAATATATTATCGATACCTGTTCCCAGTTCAAGATAAGTATTACCATCCAGCGATTGAAAGCTATGACCGGTTTTAAAATTCAAGGCTTTGTTAGCAGACGATAAGTTTCCCCATAAGGCTTTGGCTGTCCAGAATTGCCGCAACCTTAATTTTGGAAATAAGCGGAATATTCCATTGCCAACATTATGTTCAAAATTTATTCCTGCATATTGATCATGTATAAACTCCCAACGATTCATCATATTAAAAGCATACTTATTATAATAATATAATTCATTTCCTGGTGCTATATCTAATAAGATATATGGAAGGGTGCCAAATGTTTTTCCAGCGTATACCATCCATGAAATATTCCCAAACGGCGGTATTTTCATATTGTCTGAAATGCTGGCAGATAATTTTGTATAATTATTACTACTCTTAAATACGCCACTAAAACCCTGACTAATATTTATTTCGCCAACAGGATAAGAACTACCAAGACTGGTACGATAAAAATGTGTTTCTAAAAATCGCTCCAGATATGCGAATCGTAATTTTAAAGACACTTCAAAACTTGTAAACGGCCTGTCATTATTGATCGTCCGAAACGAATCAATAGCAACAAGATTTCGTAATGGTAACGATGATTTATGTGTTATGGTAATTTTATTAGACATCCATGGTACTGTTTCCTTGAATATCTCAAACCGCTTTTCATTTACTTTAATATTTTTTATCGCTACGCCGCTTTTTCGTAATGCCAGCGCAAATATGTTATCCTGACTTACTTCACCATAATAATTCTGCCCAAAATCAAGGTCATTAATAAATGATGCATAGAGATACATACGTGGATCCTTTTTTGGCAGATAAAATACTTCTGCCATCCCTTTAAGCTTTTTATCACCAAAGCCATATGCTAAATAACCATGTAATTTTAATTTCTTATTAAAATATTTATTGGTACCTAAATCAAACCGCAATCGAAAACCCTCCCAACCATTTTGCGATATCCAGTTCATCCAGGGGCCAATTTGATAATTACCTACATCTTTATAGCCGGTTGCAATAAACTTTACTGTTTTTGCAAAATTTTGAAATACTGGTGCATTTGTTAATGTATCTATCATTTTAATAATACCACTCTCGGTAGTGCTGAGTGTATCATGTCTGGTTGCCAGCCAATATCCTTTACTTTTATCAGCGGCACCATCTAACGTAATTATTTCTTCCAGTAGTTTATTCTTTCTTAATTCATTAGTTACAGTTGAATCATTAACAACGACATTTTTATAGGTTGTTGTTTTACGGCCAATAAAACCGGGCTTTTCTTTTCCTGTAGGAGAAATATCAACTACAAACTTATCTTTTGAAAGAAACCATGTAGAATCATTAATTAATTTATACTCCTGTATAAGACTTAAGTTTTCTACAAAATTTACATTAGCATCTTTTCCCAGTCTTAAATTCATCTTTTGAATAGCGAATGAACCTAGCTGTACCCAACAATCGCCTTCAAAAGTATCGCCACCTTTTCTTCTAGGTGTAAAAACGAGATGAAAGTACCTGCTGTTAGCAATCATCTGTGTATCGATAACCTGATAATTGTAATAGTAGTCTCCATTATCACTAATAGGACTAACGAACTGTTTATCGAATAAAGGAATAAAATTATTATATACATTCACTACCTGATCCATACCACCCAACAACTTTATAACACTTTCATTCTTTACACCATTTGTATTAGCAGCCTTAATTATTTCTCTTCTTTTTTTGGGAGATTGCTGAAAGTAATAATCAGAGAGTGCTTCAGTAAAATAAGTTGGCAAATACCGGACACCTTCACTCGAATCGATATGCTGATTAATTAATTCTGATATTGGTCGAAATGGTTTAAACCTACCCAATTTTTCGAACTTTAAATTCTTAAGATCAAGTTCCAGTTTATTATATAATTCATAAGAAAAATTCTGAAAGCGATAACGATCATTCTTTGGTTTGTTTTGCACAATTTTCCGCCAAACCAATAAACCTTTATTTACTTTTACTTTTAACTGAGCACCATCATTAAATCTTCCCCGCTCCATATTTATTACAACATCAAATGATGCTTTATCCTTATC
>JAHEMM010000169.1 GCA_024643655.1 Chitinophagaceae bacterium
GCATGGCTAAAGCCCTTGCTCTCACTCTTTCAAGAGCAACTTCTATTTGTGCCTGTCTTGCATTGGCTTCTGCTTTTTTCAAATCTAAAAACCTACGGTAAGCCAGGTCAAAAACATTTGCAGATCGTCGTAATAAATTTCTGGAGACTTCATCAGGATAAGTATGTGTGACCAATAGCAGTGAACCACCAGAAAAATCAGACAAAGACCAGTATGCAATGAGTTGATCAATTGGCATTTCTTTTACTGACCGGATAATGGCTGCATGAGCTTCCGGTGCATATTTTTTCAATACATCGAACCACTCCACCGCTTTTTCTTTCTCGTTAACGATCACATAATCTTTCTGATCGGACCTGTACAATTGCATCATCTCATCAACGATCTTAATGCCCGAATTAGGAAATCTTGCAGTACCCTGAAATATTTTATCTTCAACACCGGGAGGTCGCATGGCACCCCAGGATTCAAAATATTCCGTATCTACGTCATATAAATGAATAGCACAAACTTCCAAATCTTTTTGACCAAGCAATCCCATCTGGTGACGTAATTCCATAGCAACATCCTTCAACTCTTCAGATTTATGCATAGCTAATGAACGGGAACGTACTTTTTCCAATGCCGCTTCAATCTGTGCCTCTCTTGCCTGCTCTTCTGCTTTTTGCAGATCTAAAAACCTTGTATAGGTCTGTTCAAAAACTTTGGTGAACCGTTTGAAGATATCATGTGCAAGCGGAACCTGTTCATAGGTTATGAACAATAAAAATCCGTAGGTATATTTTACAAGGTGATTGATCTGATAAGTAGGTAAGCTAAGGCCATTATCCTCGATATGCTGAAAAGTGCCTTTTAATTCAGGAAAGGATTTCATATAGTCATAATGTTGTTCCAAATCCTTTCCGCCAAGCTCCTGTACTAAAAAATGTTCTTCCCCATTCAGGAATTCATACATTTCTATAAAAGAAGTTTCCCCGGTTAAATGAAGTGTAAAAGGCTTTTGCATTAAACCTTCGCTGCTCATTATACAGGTGCATGATTTTTTATCATCAGCTAAAATATTATACCCTGCACTCCATGCCGGAATACCCAATGCTTGTACTTCCAGGAATAATAAATTGGCGGCTTCGGGTAGCTCATCACTATGCTGCATAGCCATTGTACGGGAACGGATCTTTTCCAAGGCCATTTCAATTTTAGCTTCCTTTGCCTGTGCTTCTGCTTTTTGCAGATCTAGGAAGCGGATATAAGTCTGTTCAAAAACTTTTGCAAATCGTGGAAGTATGCTGGCTTCGGCAAATGGTTGCAGCGCCGATGCAAGAATGTACCCATGTTTGAATGAAGCTCCATAATCAATTTCCCATGGAGGAGTTGCCGGCATGGGTGTATTATTGCCTTCAAATTCTTTTAACACAACCTGTGCAGATGGTAAACTAAATATATCGTTGAAGTGCTGTTCTATAAAATCTCCAGGAATTTCTATTGAAAATAATTCGGTACCCTGCTTCCATTGATCATACCTGTATTGATGAATATAATCAAGATTGACAGGTACTATAAACGGGGTAATCATTCCTGCATCAGGAAGACTGTGCCATTGCTCAACATGGCCCTCATGTTTATCGCAAAAAACGATTCCTGTTGCAAATAAATCGCCACCCAGCATTCTCAATTGCTCAAACATGGCTGTTGTAACATTGCTGAGATCTTCGCTGGTTTGCATTCCCATGGATTGTGAACGGACTCTTTCCAGCGCCGCTTCTATCTGCGCTTCTCTTGCACTGGCTTCTGCTTTTTGCAGATCGAGGAAACGGGTATAGGATTGCTCAAATACCTGTGCAAACCTTTTGAAAATAGCATTCTCTTCATCTGTAAAAGGAACAGCCCTGTAATTACCTAAATACAAATCAATATTCTTTAATAAAAAACTTGACCTGGCAAAGCCGGGACTATTCAGCACAAAGTCTTTTACTTTTTCAGGGAAAAATCTGAACTCGGAATAATCAATAAGGTGCTGACTCCATTGCCTGTTTTCATCTGCTGTTAATACATCAGTAAAAAAACTGATCTTTTTTTGTTTAGCCTCTTTAACTCTGTTCTGAACAACGCTGTCAAGGGGAGGTACCTGCATTAATACCGGCCTGGGTTGTCCTTTTGATGTAATCCAGAATGTGAAGTCACCCTCCTGATTATTTTTTGCAAAACTGACGGTATCAAAATTTAAATTCAATAATTGGAGTTGCTCAGATACCACTTCTATCACATCTAGCATTTCATCACTTTTATGCATGGCCATACTCCTGCTGCGTACTCTTTCTAATGCAGCTTCAATCTGTGCTTCCCTTGCACTGGCTTCTGCCTTTTGCAGATCCATAAAACGTACATAAGCCTGTTCAAAAACTTTTGAAAAACGTATCAAAATTTGTTTTTCTGTTTCATTGGGAACTACACCGGTATGCGAAGGAATGAGAATGGCGGAGTTCTTTTGCCAGGCAAATGAGAGGATATGTTTATCATTTTGAAAAATCCATTGTTTGAATTCATCTGGAAAATTCTTGTAATCAGAGTATTCAAATGCATAGGCAAAAAAACTATTTTTCTGCTCTACAGTGAATGCTTTTGAAAAATATTCATCACCGGCTATTTTTGAATTCCAGGCGTCGTTAAATATCGGATGATCAAAGTAAGGCAACAGGTAACTTCCTGCCATGCTGAAATCAGGTGACACAATCCAGTGCAATACATTTTTTGAGTCGGGAAAATAAGTGCAAAGTATAACACCATTGGCATCTAAAACAACACCAAGTTCTGTTAACTTTTCAACGATCACAGTAACCACTTCGCTAAGTTCATTGGCAGTATGCATCGCCAGCGAACGGCTCCGCACTTTCTCCAATGCTGCTTCTATCTTTGCTTCTCTTGCACTGGCTTCAGCTTTTTGCAGATCGAGGAAGCGGGTATAAGTCT
>JAHEMM010000093.1 GCA_024643655.1 Chitinophagaceae bacterium
TTTGTTTCGTCAAAGCGTTGTGCTGCTTTGATTAAGCCGAGGTTACCCTCGTTAATTAAGTCACTAAGTGACAATCCCTGATGTTGATATTGCTTGGCAACAGATACAACGAAACGTAAGTTGGCTTGCACCAATTTATCCAAAGCTCTTTGAGAGTCTACCGGATTTCTTCCAAACATCTTAATACGCTGAGCAAGAGTGGTCTCTTCTTCTGGCGTAATCATCGAAATTTTGGAAATTTCCTGAAGGTACTTCTCAACAGCCTGGGAATCTCTGTTTGTAATCTGAGTAGCAATTTTAAGCTGCCGCATAACTAATTATATTTAAATATCAACGTAAAATGACAGTCTTTGTTTGCAGAATGTTGCAAATGGATAGTTAATTGCTTTAAAAAGTATAGATAACGTCCGTCCCTGACCGTCTGCAAAGGTATTTAATATTCAGCGTATCTCATAACCTTTTGAGTTGAAAAATTAATCTGATTATTAACTTATAGGGTATTAAATGTTAATAAACTTAGGAAACTCAATACGGTTGAGGCTTTCAAAGAAATTTGTTAAAAATTTTATTTATTTCTTTTCTCAAGAATTAGGAGCCCCTGCCTTTTTTTTTCTGACATTTCGGGCCAGATAAATCCATATACCGAGACCTGTTAAAAAAAGAATAGTAGAAATCACTTCCGCCTGTGTGGGATGGAAACCCAAAAAATCCATTGGGTTATTGACTCTGATCTTTTCAATGAAAAAGCGTTCCAAACCGTTCAACATCAAATACAAAGCAAAGATTGTTCCAGGCAATTTTAGCTTTTTTCTAAGCGACCATAGGAGTAAAAAGAGAAGAAAACAAACTACAATTTCATAAAAAGCGGTTGGATAAACTGCTTCAGCTAATTCATTACAAAATTTACCTTCACAACCCGGAATTTTTACACCCGGATCCATTTCATTTACATTATGCGGATATTTATAGGCCCACATCCAATCAGGAAGCCAACTAAACGGCTTTGGATTATTATTTACAATTCCCCAATCTCCATCTCCGGCAACCTGGCAACCAATTCTACCCATTGAGTAGGCAAGCATCATTGTAGGTGCCAGTGCATCATTCAAATGCCAGAATCCAATTTTATGTTTTTTTGCATACCACCAAATGGCAATACCGGCACAAATAAGTCCTCCATAAAAAGTTAATCCTTTTGCTGAAAAAATGTAATCTGAAGGATGTTTTAGAAAATCACCCCAATTTTCAAAAATGTCGAACAATTTAGCTCCCAGCAAACCAAAAACCAATGCCAGAATTGTAATCTCTCCTACTCTATCATGTGGCCAAATTCGAACTGTTCTTTTCTCTGGTTTTGCTAATTTCTGTTTGTTTTTTTCCCACCATTTCATTCCTGCAAATAGTGACCCAAGAGCCAAACCAGCTGGCCAACTTCCTAAAGATGAAAAGATAAATGCTTGTGGATCTTCTGTTGCAGAACTATCCATAATAAATAAGGCTACAATTTTATACCCCAATAAAAACCCTAATAGGAAATTTAATCCCAGATCTAAATATGAAGCTGGTTCCCCTACAGTAACCTCCATTTCAGTTGGTTGAAACAACCCTTGCTTACTTTTCCTTTTTAATTCATTTGCCAAAACAACAGCACAAACAATAAATGCTATGGCAACAAAAAAACCAAAGGAGTTGACAAATCTTAAAAAAGTCCATTCAACACCAAACAGGTCTTTGAAAACGTAGTAAAGATTGGGATACATGAATTTATAGTTGGTTGGAAGCGAATATACTATAAAGCTACGAGCCAAAAGCAAGCAGACAAAGTTTTAGCAATAACGCTAAAAAGTTTCGGGTTGTATGCCCGAAACTTTATACTACTTAAAAGTAATTTTTAATTACAATATTGATCAAAAGCACCAATCAGGTTTTCTGCAATCATTTGAGCAGATCTACCTTCTATCTGGTGACGTTCTATAAAATGTACCAATTGACCATTCTTAAATAAAGCAATGGCTGGTGATGATGGAGGATAGGGCATTAAGTGCTGGCGCAATGCTTTTACAGCGTCTATATCAAAACCAGCAAAAGTTGTAGTAAGGAAATCAGGCTTTTGTGAAGCATTCGCAACAGCCATTAAAACACCTGGTCTCGCCGTACCGGCTGAACATCCGCATACCGAATTAAGCATAACAAGGGTTGTGCCTTCTTTTTCTAATTGTGCATTTACATCTGTAGCAGATAATAATTCATTAAAACCATTTTCTGTTAACTCTTCCTTCATCGGTACTACTATTTCTTCTGGATACATATTTTTTTCATATTTAATGAAGTGCAAAAGTAATCAAATTGTAAACTGATAAAACAGAATCTTGAACACACAGAAAATTTGACAGCAGAATTTCCTCTTTTCGGAAATTATGTCTTTTAAAACCAAACAAACCCGACATTACTGACATGAAAAAGGTAAGAATATTTACATGGTATATGGTTTGAGAACATGTTATGGATTTACAAATTTTAAAAACATTTAAAACTATATGACCATGTTAAACGTAAATTTTAAACAGAAGCCATTTGAGGGAACCGTAAACAGTTTTGTTGATGAACTTTTTTCTGAGTTGCCTGTTATATTTAAGAATGACTTTAACAAATCAGAACGAAGGAATTGGGTTCCTGTTAACGTCAAAGAAACAATTAACGGTTACCAATTAGAAGTAATTGCTCCGGGGTTAGAGAAAACAGATTTTAAAATTAACCTTGATGACAAATTACTGACAATCTCGGCCGAAAGAAAAATTGAAGAGAAAAAAGAAGGCGACAAAAATATTCGTAACGAATACCATTATTCTTCTTTTAAGAGATCTTTCACAGTTGATGAAAAAATTGATGCAACAAAAATTGAAGCTTCGTACGTCAATGGAGTGTTGACTTTAAACCTTCCAAAGAAAGAAGTAGTCAAAGCATCAGCAAAGGAAATTATAATTAAATAAAAATATTTTAAAATTTCTCATAAGCAGTTGGTTTTGGTTTACAACCCTCCGTTTCTACGGAGGGTTTTTTTATTTCTATCCAAAACTACTTTTATCATTCAGATTCCTTTTACTTATACCTTCAACGAGCTTGATTGTATTGGCAATGTCATTGCTATTGATCGACTATACAATTATCTTTTCTTCTTGTATCAATGATAGATTGAATCTTCCAGTCCCCATCGAAACGAACTAATTGAAATGAATTGACGCCGCAATGACTAAAGTTTTTGTTGTAATAAAAACTGTATGGCGTCCAGGCAAATGCTAACGGACCATCAACTTTTATAGTCTCAAATACAATTCTTTCATCTAATGAACCTTTAACAGCTGCACCTATTTGTTTGACAAATCCATCTACATTTTCATTTCTGACAATCATTTTTCCATCTTTGTTTCTGCCAATACTTTGAAAAACGATACTGTCAGAAAAAGTACTTTTTAACATTTCAGCATCTGAATTTTTAAATGCTGTGAACATTTTGTTGATAACCATCTTAATGGAGTCTTCTGCACTTTGTGCTTTTACTGCGTTTCCGAAAAGTCCTAATGTTAAGACAATGAAAAAATATTTCATGTTATGATAATTTATGATTTTATGGCAAGTGAATTGAAACATTAATACGTTATGAAATTATTCCCGTAAAAATAAACCAGTAAGTTATGCAAATAGCCAAAATAGTACAAGCGGTCTTTTTGCTGACTATTGTGGCCGTGGCAGCCAGTTGTGCCACTACCAATCAATATATCAGCAAAGTTTTTCCAACTAAACAAATCAAAGAGAAAGATACACTTGCTATTGCCATTCGATTTCTGGAACTCGAGGGTATAAATCAAAACGAAGAAATTTTAGTTTCTACCGATATTATAATGGGAAGGGATACAGTAAGTAACACAATAGCCTTGGATAATTTTGCTAAAATATATCCTGCTGCAACTAAAGTAATTGCAGACACTTCTTCTAAAAATATCAATTCAATAGAAACGACAGCAATCAGTAATAAAAAAGAAAGTGAACCTATCGTTAAAGCCCCCTTTACAAAACCTGTGAATCAAAATGGGGTAAGAGAAAAAAGAACAAGAGAAGATTAAAGAAACTATTTCATTATAACTCTATTATTAATTAAACACTGTACTCATGAAACGAACATTTATTTTGTCAGTAACAATCATCCTATCATCATTATTTGTTTTTTCAAGTTGCAAATCCAGCAGGGTTTGGGAAACGAAAGACAGGGACTCCAGAGTGGAAAGAACTTCACCACCACCGCCTTCTCGTCAATACAATCAGGCTTCTAACCGTTACAACTCAGCAACTTTAATTATTAGTCCCCGACCCGGATTCAAAATGAATCAACACTCGAACGGTCGATATTATCATCGTAGTCCGCAGGGTTTCTTATATTGGAAGGGATATGATAACCGATTTTATCTTGATAAAAGCTATTTGAATCGGGTAAGCTATTCCAAATGGGAATATAATGATTGGAAGCGCTATAAAAAAGATGCCGCTAGATCCAGAAGATAATAATAGTTCAATTTAAAACAATTAGTTAGTCCCGAAATGATCGGGACTTTTCTATTTATACAAGTGGTTTTAAAAGATACTTTTCATTGCTTAGCTTTACTGCATTCAAAAAAAATAATTTACATGAAAAAACTAATTCTACCGGTAATGCTTCTGCTTACCAGTATTGGCTTTGCACAGATGAAAGCTGAAGATGTAAAATCATTTACGCTAAAAAACGGGATGAAATTTTTGGTTGTCGAAGATTTCTCCATTCCAAATGCCAATATGTATCTTTTTTACAAAGTCGGTAGTAGAAATGAATATCAGGGCATTACTGGTCTCTCACATTTTTTTGAACACATGATGTTCAATGGTGCTAAAAAGTACGGCCCAAAAATGTTTGATCAGACAATGGAATTTAATGGAGGAGCCAATAATGCCTATACCAGAGAGGATGTAACTGTTTATACAAACTGGTTTCCCGCATCTGCTGCTGAGGTCATGTTTGATCTGGAAGGAGATCGTATTGCTAGTTTGAGTATAGCGCCTGACATGGTGGAAAGTGAAAGAGGTGTGGTATTAAGTGAAAGAAGAACAGGATTAGAGAACTCCCCTTGGGAACAATTATCACAAACATTGTCTGGAACTGCTTTTCTTGAGCATCCTTATCATTGGCCAGTTATCGGTTATGAAGATGATATGAAGAATTGGAAACAGGAAGATCTTGAAAGATATTTTAAAACCTATTATGCCCCCAATAATTGTGTCGTAGTAGTTTCTGGTAGTTTAAAATTTGACGAAGTAAAAAGATTAGCGGAAAAATACCTTGAACCTATACCTGCACAAACCGCCCCTCCAGCAGTACATATCAAAGAGCCGGCCCAAATCGGCGAACGAAGAGTTGTCGTACAAAAAGATGTTGCAACACCTTATCTAATGATAGCCTATCATACACCCGAAGCAATACATGAAGATTATTTTGCCTTAAGTATCCTTAGTGACATTCTTTCAAGTGGAAAATCGTCAAGACTCTATTCTTCACTTGTAGACAGGCAACAATTAGCTACACAGGTTTTTAGTAGTTATAGCGAAAGCTTTGATCCAACATTATTCCAGATTTATGCTGTCACTAATAAAAACATCAATGAAAAAGAGCTGGAAAATGGAATTTATGCAGAAATTGAAAAGATAAAAAAAGACGGTATCAGTGCAAATGAGTTACAAAAAATAAAGAATCAAAAGTTGATGGATTTCTACAGCCAGGTAGAAACAATCGACGGAAAATCAAACAACATTGGCACGTACGAAGTTTTCTTTGGCGACTATAAAAAAATGTTTCAGGCACCCGATAATTTTAATAAGGTTACAATTACCGACGTTCAAAATGTAGCCAGAAAATATTTCTCAAAAAGTAATCGTACCGTTGGCGTATCGAAATCAAATGTAGACGAGTAAACAATACTGACTTACAAAAAAAAATCAAATGAAACAGTTTAAATATTTTTCTTTTTTTATTATTCTAGCAGCTTTTTCTACTTCAATGTATGCTCAGGGTTATAAATTACCTGCATATGAAAATTTTAAGTTGCCCAATGGTCTTTCGATATACTTAATGGAACAACATGATGTACCTGTAATAAGTGTTTCAGCAATTTTACCTGCAGGAGCAATTTATGATGGAGAGAAAGCCGGACTTGCATCATTGACAGCAACAGCATTAAAACATGGTACTAAAAATTATACAAAAGCAAAGCTGGACGAAACATTAGATTTTATTGGAGCCTCGGTAAACACCTATGCTTCTAAAGAATCTTCGGGTTTATCTGCAAAATTTGCATCGAAAGATAAAGAGACTGTGTTTGCAATAATCAAAGACATATTACTTGCACCTACTTTTGATGCCTCGGAATTTGATAAAGAAAAACAACGACTACTCGTAAGTCTGGAGCAGCAGAAAGAAAGCCCCCGTTCTGTTATAGGATCATATTTTGACAAATTACTATACGGCGATCATGTTTATGGAAATATCATACAAGGAAAAATTGCAACTGTCAATCCATTAACACCTTCCGATCTTTCAAATTTCTATAAAGCGAATTACCGGCCTGATGGTTCTGCGATAAGTGTTGCAGGCGATTTTTCTGCAAAAGAAATGAAAGCGATGCTCATCTCCCTTTTTTCGGGCTGGAAAAAAGGAACCACATCGCAACCAAATCTGGCATCAAAATCAATCAGTAAACCAACAGCTAATAAAGTATTGCTGGTTAATAAAGAAGATGCTAACGAAACCACTTTTTACATAGGAGCCCCAGGCGTCAGTAGAAATAATGCTGATTTCGTAGCCATTGAAGTCATTAATACTCTGTTTGGCGGACGTTTTACTTCTATGCTCAATGATGCATTGAGAGTCAACAGTGGTTTAACATATGGTGCAGGAAGTCGTTTCAACTCATTAAAGAATGGCGGTAGCTTTTTTATCTCAACTTTTACCGCTGTTAAAACAACCGAACCAGCTATTGATATGGCATTGGATGTATTAAAAAAATTGCATTCCAATGGCATTGATGAAAAATCACTAACATCTGCGAAGAATTATGTAAAAGGGCAATTTCCTCCCCGTTATGAAACGTCGGGTCAGTTAGCCAACCTTATGACACAAATGTTTTGGTATAATTTTGATGAATCCTTTATCAATAATTTTGAAAAAAATGTTGATGGCTTGAATCTTGACAAAGCCAAAGAAATTATTACAAAATATTTCCCGACAGATAAATTGCAGTTTGTTCTTGTTGGCAAATCGGCAGAAATAAAGAAGATCGCTGAAAAATATGGAAAAGTGACAGAAGTGGAAATTAAAGAAGAAACGAAGAAAGGTTTTTAAAATTTATTAAAGCGGAGATGTTTCTCCGCTTTTTTATTGCATTTGCATTAAACTTGCAATATGAAGATATCCTTCTGGTCAATTGGAAAAAATAATGAATCTTTTGTAAAAGAAGGTGTGGAAGATTTCACTCGTCGCATCTCAAGATATTTTAAAACGGAGTGGAGTATCATTCCCATGCCAAAACATGGTGGCGTTTTACCTCCAACAGAATTAAAGAAAAAAGAAGGGGAAGTCATTCTGCAATTATTAAGCAAAGATGATTATCTGGTTGTTTTAGAAGAAAGAGGGAAACAAATTAATTCGGAAGGGTTGGCAACATTTCTGCAAGCCAGGGCCAATGAAAGCACAAAACATTTGATTTTTTTAATTGGCGGGGCGTATGGGTTGGATGATTCAGTTTTAAAAAGAGCAAACTTCAAATGGAGTTTATCACAACTTGTATTTCCTCATCAATTGGTTCGTTTAATTCTTGCAGAGCAGGTGTACAGGGCTTGTACCATCTTAAAAAATGAAAAATATCATCATCAATAATTTCAACGAAATCATTCGAAACTCAAACTTTAGCAATGGCAATTGACACCACATTAATCATCATCATTATTACAGTTCTTATTTCCTTAGGTGGTTTTAATAATGGTAAAATTATGAACGATCTGATATTTTATCCTCCAGCAATAAAAGAGCAAAACCAGTGGTATCGATTTGTCACGTCGGGTTTCTTACATGCAGACTATACACATCTCTTTTTCAATATGCTCACATTATATTTTTTTGGGCAAGGAATGGAAAGCTTTTATAATTTATATCTCGGTAAAATGGGGTTCCTCCTGTTTTATTTAGCAGCAATTATTGTCTCCAGCATTCCAACCTATATCAAACATCGTAATGATTATTCTTATCGAAGTCTAGGTGCATCGGGTGGTGTATCAGCAGTCGTTTTTGCCTTTATATTATTTGCTCCATGGGAATGGTTTACGTTTCCACCCATTCCTTCTATCATATATGCAGTATTTTACATTTATTATTCAATCTATATGTCGAAAAAAGGGGCTGATAATATTAACCATAGTGCCCACCTTTGGGGAGCTGCCTTTGGAGTTGGATTTACAATTGCCATGGAGCCACGAATTCTTAATTTTTTTCTAGAGCAATTGATGCATCCAAAAGGCCCAGGTGTAATATTATTCGGATTGTAATGAAATTTTTATGCCTTCTTTTGTATTTGATGTCAACTTAAAACGATCATCAATTCTATAACCAACGATCCAGCAAATACGTTGTTTGCTTTCAATAACCCAGGTATTTTCCTTTTCAGTTTTTGATAATTTGGCATCAATCAGGAAACGGGAAATTTTTTTCTTTCCTACCTTTCCGGTAGGCAGGTTCTTCATACCCAGTGGATAAAAATAGTCACCGGTTTTCCACTTACGAAGCAATAAAGGAAATTTTACTTCTTTGGCATCTAATGTCGCAATATTATTTGAGGCTGAAGGCTTGTTATCTGAAGTTGATTCAATACCAAGACTTCCTAATGAAAAAAATACTTGTTTATCGCTTTCTTCTATAATAATATTTGCAGATTCAGTAGTAACAACTGGACTAATAATAAACCAACGTCTGTGTTTGATAATTCGAAATTGACTATCGGGTGAAGTAATATATTTACCTGATTCACTTGTGGCCAGTTTCACTACTTCTTCCACCTGCTTTTCCTGGAAATTATATGGATGAATGATTTCATATATCAATGCTTTGTTGTTGTATTGCATTAATTTATTAACAGGAATATGTATTTCACTCCCTTTTTGTTTACACAACTTTTTCTTCAGTTCGGTTACTGACAACTGATATAAATTTTCAATTTCTTTAAACCGCTGTATATTGTTTTGCAAATTTTCTTTCACTTGTGGATATACTTTACTGATAGCCGGTATAAGTTCATTCCGAAAAAAGTTACGGGTATACTTAGATGATTGGTTGGAAGCATCTTCCACAAAGGCTATATTATTCTTTTTGGCAAATGCCAATAATGCTTCTTTTGAAAAATGTAGTAATGGCCGCTTAATGTAT
Source organism: Chitinophagaceae bacterium (assembly GCA_024643655.1). GTDB lineage: Bacteria > Bacteroidota > Bacteroidia > Chitinophagales > Chitinophagaceae > JJ008. The sequence goes on from JAHEMM010000093.1 coordinate 9,494, forward strand.
TTATTAACAGCAGGAATACCCGTCAGTCCACGAAGCCCCGTACCCCGAAAAAAATGCATCAGTAAAGTCTCTATATTATCATCTCCATGATGAGCTGTAAGCAAGTGATTAATCAGTTTATTTGTTGATTGGCTCATTAGTTCTTCAAACCATTCATATCTTAAATTTCTTGCAGCTTCTTGAGTAGAAAGTTTGTTGTCAATAGCATATTTTTCAGTATCAAATTTTTTTACCAAAACTTCAACTCCAAACGTTTTGCCTAAACCTCTTACAAACTGCTCATCACTTTCACTCTCCTCCCCTCTTAATTGAAAATTACAATGCGCAATGATAAAATCAAAACCGGCTTGTTTACATAAAATACATAAAACAACAGAATCTACACCACCACTTACAGCCAGTAGCAATTTGTCTTTTGATGAAAAAAGATTTTGTTGTTTGATAGTTTCAATAAAATGTTTGAGTATTGGCATTTTAAAAAGTTAATTCTTCATAAGCTCCTCTGAGTTCTCCAAATGCATGATTATCGCCCGCCTTTTTCGCTTCTGCCATTCCTGTTTCGTATACTTCAATCGCTTTATCTGTTAACTCTATTCGCTCCAGTAATTTCGCCAAATGATAATAAGTACCGATATAGCCAGGTTCTCTGTTTACAATGTCTTCAAATAAACCCCTTGCTGCTTCATCATTTCCCAATTTTATATATTCCAGGGCCAAAGCATGTTGTAAAAAACTGTCCTTAGGGTTAATCAATAAAAATTCTTTCAACTTTTCTATCCTTTCCATGTTTATAATTAAAGTAAAACCGGATTTGCCAATTTACTTTTCTGCACTTATCTTTGCTTAGTTGCATAAACAACTAATTGTCTGACGAATCTAAAAAAAAAATAAATGAAGATCTTAGTTTGTATCAGTAAAACGCCGGATACTACGGCAAAAATAGCTTTCACCGATAACAACACGAAATTCGATGTGAATGGTGTACAATGGATCATTAATCCCTATGATGAGTGGTATGCTTTGGTAAAAGCAATCGAATTAAAAGAAGCAGATGCATCTACTGTCATTCATCTCGTAACTGTAGCAGGTGCAGATGCTGACCCTATTATCCGTAAAGCCCTTGCATTGGGTGGAGATGAAGCCATTCGTATCAATACAGATAGTCACGATAGTTTTTATATCGCTTCGCAAATTGCGCAAGTAGCCAAGCAAGGCGGTTACGATCTGGTTTTGACTGGTAAAGAGACGATTGATTACAATGGTTCTTCCATCGGAGGAATGGTAGCTGAATTATTGGATCAACCCTACATTTCACTGGCTACAAAACTTGAGTTAGCTGGAACAAAAGCAACTATTACCAGAGAAATTGAAGGTGGTGAGGAAATTTGTGAAGCCGATCTACCATTTGTTGTAAGTGCACAAAAAGGTATGGCAGAGGCAAGAATTCCTAATATGAGAGGTATTATGGCTGCCAGAAC
>JAHEMM010000170.1 GCA_024643655.1 Chitinophagaceae bacterium
GAAAATGTGCACAATCGGGGTTTTGTATTTAAAGTTGATAGATACGTTTCTTAATTTTTAATTATTCTTTTGGCAAGCGTTTGCGCTTCTGTTAATTCAAAAGTTTAATAGTATTTCCATGCGGGCATTTAGCTGTTAAAAAAAATTTACAATTCAGACTCGTATTTATAAATTTATATAATGGGTTTTTTATGATTATCCCTGGTTTTTCTTACACAGAAAACTAAAATCATCTATCATTTTCGTCTATTTTTTTGGTGCTAAACAGTGTGATTTTCTGATTTACAGGAATTATAATTACAATACCTCATTATTTATTGTAGTATAATACATGTTAAAAATGTTAAAAATATGCATTTCAACGAAAAAACATGCATTATAACGTTAATAGTTACAAATTAAATATATATTTGGAGCAAGAAAAATTGTTATTAACTCTCTCTATAAAATGATAAAAATCCCTTCCATAAATATTTTGCCAATCAAACTTATGTTGCTTTTTTTGCTAACAAGTGCGATTTGTTATTCACAAAATGACATACGTGTAAAGATATTAGGTGGAGCAGATATTCCTAATGACGGTTCTGTCTCTATGGTTGCGGGTAATTCTATAAACTTTAGGATAACTGGTAATCTGTCTAATTGTGCGAATATTAGAATTGAGAATATTACTCTTAGTAATACTACAGATTTTACTTTATCATCAGATATTTTACCACAAAATATAAAGTCGGTACAATGCAATAATGGCAATAAAAAGATTGATTTTACTATTACCAATATTAGTGGTAATTGTGGCGCAAATACCAAGATAAACATTGAGGTTAGAAACGACCCTACTTTTATATTTACTTTTAATTTAAGTGGGGCTCCTAAAATGAATGTATTAGGTGGTAGTCCATCTGCAGATATTTTAAATGGTGCTACTACAACTTCGGCCGTAAATGGAACGTATTTTGGAGTAGTAGATGAAGGCGCTTCTGTGACCAGATCTTATATTATTGCTAATACTGGGAGCTGTAAGCTAGATATAACTGGTTTGTCAAGTACTGTCGTTACAGGGGGTGGTTTTAATGTAGTTCCCAATATATTAGTGCCTCCAACATATAGTAGTGATACTTCTAAAATACCTACACCTACTGATCCAGTTATTATAAACCCTGGAAGTTATGTTGTGCTTTTAGTTAAATTTACTGGGCCTCTAGCTGGAGCTGGGCCTCAGGAAGCTACTATTAATATTTCAAACAATGCTAACACAGCGTTTAAATTTAATGTTAAAGCGGTTATGTTTAATTTTAATATTCCTGGGCCAGGTGGTGTTACCGCAAATTTTCGACTTTGGTTAAAGGCTAATAGACAGGTAATCAAAGATGGGTCTTCAAAAGTTTCTATATGGGGAGATGTAGGTTCTAGTCCTCAAGATGCTGTTCAACCTCTTCTGGCAAATCAACCTACATTTATAAACGATGCGACTTCGAACATAAATTTTAATCCTGTTATTAAGTTTCAAAACGATGGCAGTACTATTAGTCAATTTTTATATAATGATGATAACGGATATTATAATCAAGACGTTTTTATTGTTATGGTACCAGATGTAGATGTCACATTATCATCAACTGGAGCGAATACTATTATTTCTGGCACGGTTGCTTATCCATCACCTCCAGCTCCTACCTATACTTATGCTAACTCTTATGTGAATGATGGGAATGATGTTTCTGGAGTAGGTTTTGGAAATTTTACTAGCCGTATTTCTGGAGAACGTTTTTGGTACAATCAAGGTAATTCGGTTTCAAACCCTTATTATACTAAACTTGGCTCAACTAGCAGACCCTATAATTTAGCCGCTATCTATAATGCTGGTAATAAAACAACAACACTTTCAGATGGGATGCGGATTTTATATAATTCTGTGGATGATAATTCGGCTTCTAGCCAATCAAGTGGATTTACCTTTGAGAATTTAGGATATGTTGATACAGTTCCAGATCCAGATAAGGTATTTGGTACACCTTATATAATTGGAAAAAATGCTAATACTACTCTAGGAAATCTTAACGGAAGAGTGGCGGAAATATTCACATTCGCTGAACGGGTAAGTGATACCGACAGACAAAAAATAGAATCCTATTTGGCTATTAAATATGGTATTACTTTAGGGGCTTCTAATGAAGCTCAAAAAGATTATATAAATTCATTTGGAACATCTGTCTGGGATATTTCGTTAAATCCAGGATTTAATTTTGATGTTGCAGGAATTGGTAGAGATGATGATTCCGATTTAAATCAAAAACAATCAAAATCAATAAATCTGCCCAATGAAGTAACCATTGGGTTAAATGGTATTTTTGATACGAATAGTGCCAATATTAATGAATTTGAAAATAATGGCGACTTTTTAGTTTGGGGTAACGACAATGGAGCATATACCGGCACAATTCCAAATACTATTACTATTGGTTCTTCTATTACTACTGCCTTAACAAGAATAGATAGAAAATGGAAAATTATTGAAAACACTCAAGCTGTTGGTGGGGATGTGGGAACAGTTTATGTTGGTATTCCAACGACGGCATTTAGTGGGTTTGCCAAAACCCTTGATGAAGAATATGTCTTAATAGTTGCCGATGATCCTGCTTTTGATAATAGTAATATTATTGATGTTATTCCATTAAAAATCAACGTTCATCCAATAACAGGAATCCCAATTTTAGATGCCAACGGTAATCAGGTTTATAAAACCTGGTACGATTTTGATGGCATCAAATATTTTACATTTGGGAAAGCCGCCAAATTATCTGAAAACCATTCTATAAGTATTGCATCGGGTGATTATTTAGTAGGTGAATATGCAATTAATTTAAATATTAATGCCTTTACAATATCTGCCTGGGTTAAAGCCGATCCTATAC
>JAHEMM010000171.1 GCA_024643655.1 Chitinophagaceae bacterium
CTACCTTTGGAAAGAAACCAATCCCACAACGAAGTGGCGGTAGTATTCCAATTGTGGCGTTGTTTGAACAAGAATTAAAAAGCAAAACCATTTTAATGGGATTTGGTTTAGATAGTGATGCTATCCATTCACCAAATGAACATTTTGGTGTTTTTAATTATTTAAAAGGTATAGAAACCATTCCATATTTCTATAAGTATTTTACCGAGTTGATCAAATAAGTTTTTGTGATAGCATAAAGGTCCAGTTAAACACTTTTAGTTTTGGCTCTATACTTTCCTCACCAAAATCTAACTGTTTCTATCGCTAAAGCATTTATGTCAATGGTTAAAATGACGACTCCTTTATTCTCTATCTTTTTCAAGCTACGAAGTCTCAGACTTCTCAATGCAAAAAGGCAGTTTTAAATTACATGACATTTGGTGTTGTTAAACATTTCTGTCTAAAAAATGAATTTTATATATTTTTAATAATCATCGTAAACAACGATAATGTTACCATATATTTTCATAATAATTTTCCGTCAGTATTATTTTCATAATTGGAAATTTCAACTATATCATTACTCGATGCTGGAATGTGATTAAGTTCCATTGAAGAAGGAAAGTACTTTTGTGCAATTTGGCCTGGAATTATTTGAACCTCAGGAAACAAATTTAAATGGCCACTATATACTTCATGCTTTGTTATCTTATAACATGTACAAACATTACTTTCATAATTATCACTAAATGCCTCAATTGAATTTAAATTTCCATTCTCGGAATTGGTATCATGTTTTTTATTTTAAATTAAATTTTGGAATTTCAAATAATCACTTTATTCCTAACCGTTTGACCCGTTTTTGGATTTGTTAATTCAATAATATAAACACCATGAGAAAAAAATAAAGTATTTATTATATTGCCTTGCTTGGATATAATCCCTTCAAGTTTTTTTTGCCCATTAATGGAATACAACTTATAATTCATTGCTTCATCTAAATTGAATATCGATATTATTTTATTGAAACTTGCTATTCTAATGTTCTTTAGGTTATCTGTATTGTTTAGGCCCAGGGAGGGCATTTGTCCTGAAAGGATCACAGTATTGGGGCTGGCTTGGTAAGCGTAATCCTTAATGACCCATTGCGCGTCATTAATAACATCTAGTCGTGCCCATCCAAAATGTGTCTGCCCGTTAATAAGAAAACGTAAACCTAAATATTTATCGATTGCGCCTTCCCAATCATAAACGCAGTAAGTTGGTAAGTCGTCGCATATTCCCACTGGCAACAAACCGGAAGTACCAAAATAGTCTCCAGGAGAAGCTATAACAGTATTTTCAGAAAGTGGAATCAAATAATCATCAAAGGGACCACCAACAGCTGCTATGGCATTAACACCATTAGGATTTTGCAAAATATAAGGCCAAAGATTTGACGACTCTAAACTAAAATCTACAATACCGTCATTGTTTAAATCCAGATTATAAAAATCACCAATGGTTGTACTTATGAAATCTGGTTCAATATCAGTATAGATAATTTGTGCATTAATATTAGTAACTCCTAAAAAAAGGCACAGATAAAAGGAAAATTTTACTCGGCATTTTAACTTCAAAGTATTGTTAGGTTCCATATGAGTTTTTTTAATTGGACATTTACTTTACTATCAATGAGATATATTAGATGTAAAGTTGAAAATAAAACTCTATTTATTGGTGGTAAAAAAACGACATTCTTAATGGTTTAAATCTTTATCTAATCCAAGTACTTTTTCTAAAGACTTTGAATTTTGTAAAAAAAACTCTTTAGGAGTTGCACAAACAAAATCTTTATAATCTTTGACTAAATGTTGATAATCATAATAACCACAAGCGGCTGCAATACTTAGCCAATCCATTTTAGGATTTTTTTGATGTATAAGAAACGACTTATGAAACCTTACAATTCGAGAGTATATATTAGGTGCAACTCCAATGTAATCATTACTCTTTCTTTCAAATTGTCTATTTGATAAACAAGCTTCACTTGCCAACCAATCTAAAGAACGTTTATCGGTATTGGTTGTCATAAAATTGAAGATTTTATCAAACTTGCTAAACTCTACTTTTGTTTTATTTATCATTTGCCACAAAAAGTCTTCAATTATCATAATCATTTCTTCATAACTATTGCTACTGCTTAATAATTTATTTACCAATTTTGCCTCCTTAGGAAAAACGTCTTCTAAATCTATGTCTTTGTCTTGCAACAAAAATGAAGGTATTCCTGTAAGTCTGAACAAACAGCCTGGATTAAAAACAATAATAATTATAAGAATTTCTTTGTAAGCACTACTCCGATTAATTATAGAGGTATATTGTCCAGAAATAATGGCTTTAGATCTTATTTTTGTTTCATTATCTTTTACGTAATGTGTTATTTCTGCTCCTCTTGGGTAAAAGGTAATGCACTGCTCTGGATGAGGTGAAAATGGTTTGGGATTCGGAATTAAGCCATCTTCTATGATAAAATGTCGAATCCTGAAATGCCTTACGAACTCATTTAAACGACTATCTGGATTTAAATCACGAAATATCATAAAAACAATTTAAATACAGTCTTAAAACACTAACTGCCAACACGATATGTAAATTTGCAAAAAAAAAATAATATGTTGACTGTTTTTGCATTTATATTTTAGATTTTCTATAGCTAAAATAATTGTACTACATTTATAACTCAAAAAGAGAATATTTTAAAATAGCACTTCTAATCGTCTTAATGAAAAACCAGCATACCAACCACCTTCTTGAACTTTTAGTAGGAACACTTTTTATAAGTACTTCAGGCGTCCTTGGTAAATTTATTGATTTACCAACACCAGTCATTATTTGGTGCAGAAGTGCTTTAGGAGGATTGTTTCTTTATT
>JAHEMM010000002.1 GCA_024643655.1 Chitinophagaceae bacterium
CTTTGATTGGTGCTAACGGAAAAGGAAAATCTACATTACTTCGAATTATAGCTGGTGTTGAAAATTTTTCAATCGGAGAACGAAAATGGGGACATAATGTAGAAGAAAGTTTTTATGCGCAGCATCAGCTGGAAGCATTAAATGTTGAAAATACCATCCTTGATGAAATGAAAGAATGTGGTAGTCAGATGAATGATCTCGAATTAAGAGGACTATTAGGCTGTTTCCTATTTAGTGGTGATGATGCTGACAAAAAAATAAAAATATTGAGTGGTGGAGAAAAAGCCAGAGTAGCATTAGCAAAAGTAATTGTAAGCAAGGCCAACTTCCTGATGCTCGATGAGCCTACAAACCACCTGGACATGCATAGCTGTGATTTATTAATTGACTCCTTAAAAAAATATGAAGGCAGTATGATCCTTGTAAGTCACGACCGTTATTTTGTTTCGAAAACAGCAAATAAAATATGGGAAATTGTTGATCATGAAATAAAAGAATTTAAAGGCGGCTATGAAGAATGGGTAAGTTGGAAAGAAAGAATGGCATTACAGAAAAAAGAAAAGGAAACAGAAAAAAAAACAGTTACAGCACCTAAAAAAGTGGAGGCCCCAGCACCTGTTCAAAAATCTGTTTATACAGCTATAGATAAAGAAGCAAAAAAGGAATTACAAAAAGTGCAGAAACAGTTTCAGCAACTTGAGGAAAAGATTGCAATATTGAATATAAAAAAAACAGCATTAGAAGCTTCGCTAACTGACCCTGCTATTTATTCAGAAAAATCAAAATTTATAGAGGCTGAAAATGCTTATAAAAAAGCAGAAAATGAATTGTCGATTCTCAATGCTGATTATGAAAAAGTTTTTGAGAAAATTATGGAGTTAGAGAAAAAATAAACTTTTCTCCTCATAGAAAATCATGAAAGAAAGCAGCTCTGAGCTGCTTTCTTTATTTATAGCAAAAATTAAAAAAAAGTGTAACTTTTCATACTTAAACCGCGGCAAATGAAATCTCCACTTCTTTTATTGTCTCTGCTTGCCTTATTAACTGCATCCCTGGCATTCAGATTAAAGGAAATCGTCACAAAGAAAACCCAAACATTATCAATTGTAGAAAACAAAAAAAAGAATATAGTCCGCTGCGGGCCGGACTGGAAGGCTTTGAAGAAATGGATGAACGAATCTGATATCCCTCCTATTCCCGGAGCAGGATCATACAAATGGAAAATAAGTACTACTAATGATAGTGCACAATTCTATTTTAATCAGGGTGTCAATATGTATTACAGCTTTCATATAATTGAAGCAATGGCTTCTTTTAAAAAAGCAGCAAAGTTTGATGCTTCCAATGGAATGTTATATTGGGCACAGGCATTGGCTTTTGGCCCCAATATCAATGATTTAGGCTACGCTGCTTCGCCAGATGCATTATTAGCAATTGAAAAAGCCATGGAGCAAATGGATTTTGCAACTGATAAAGAAAAAATGCTTATTCAAGCTCAGAGATTACGTTATTCAACTGATTCAACAAAAAGCAGGGAGAGTTTAAATCAGCTTTATGTTGATAAAATGAAAGAAGCCTATCAAAAATATCCAATTGATGCAGATATCGCAGCACTATATGCTGATGCACTTATGCTTCAGCATCCCTGGGACTTATGGAAAATAGACGGTACATCTAAACCATGGACACCGTTAATAAGAGAAGTTTTAGAAAAGCTTTTGATCAGAACACCAGATCATCCAGGAGCAAATCATTATTATATCCATGTTATGGAACCATCTCCTTTTGCTTATCTGGCAATACCAAGTGCAGACAGGCTCGGCAAGTTAACACCAGGACTTTCACATACCGTACATATGCCTTCTCATATTTATCTGCGAACAGGTGATTATGAAAAAGGGGTTGCAGTAAACGAAGAGGCAGTGAAAAGTTATAAAAAAATAATTCCATTATATGCACCGGTCACCGGAAATGATTTTTTATATATTATTCATAACCTGCATATGCAAACCAATAATGCAATGTTAGCGGGACGATCAGCTTATTCCAATATATCAGCAAAAGAAACAGTAAAAAGTATTCCAACTGATTATTTAGGTATCCCCGATGCATTGGGCAATTATGTGCAATATATTTATATGACTCCGGTTCTTGTTGATATACGTTTTGGCAATTGGAATAATTTATTAAATCAGGCTAAGCCCGAAACAACCATGACCTATGCGAACATCCTTTATCATTTTGGCCGGGGCATGGCATTTGCCCACCAAAATGATTTGATAAGTTCATATAAAGAATTAGCAAAATTGCAAGAACTAATGAAGGATAGTGTACTCACAATTCCACTAAGTCCATTTTCTGCTGCTATTGATGGTGCTGTAATAGCAAAAAGTATACTGAAGGGTTCAATCGCATTAAAAGAAAATAAATTCAACGAAGCTATTGCAGCATTTAAATTGGCTGTAACAACTGAGGAAAATATGGTTTACAATGAGCCAAGGGACTGGCTATTAAATCCAAAACATTATCTCGGTGATGCTTTTATTAAAGCTGGACGATTAGCTGAAGCAAAGGATATACTTCTGAAAGACCTGGAGAATAATAAAGAAAATGGATGGGCATTATTTGGGCTTTGGCAAATTCTGATAAAAGAAAAGAAAATAGATGATGCCAATAATATGATTGTTCGTTTCAGAAAATCATTTGATAAGGCCGATATTAAAATATATGGCCCGGTATTCTGATCAGATTGAATTACCTTTTATAAAGTCACTTACAAGGTAACTTATCAATTTACCACTGGTAGCATCTGTTCGGCCATCACTTAACCTTGTTGCTCCTTCACAAATATGCAGGTAAGCAGGCTTACTATCTGCTGCAGCAAAAGAAACATATTGTCGGGCCATTGAAGGTGTTATACCAACCGGTGTCATAGCGCTACTTAATGTATTTTGAATGGCATCCAGGTCAAGATCAATACCTGTCAATGTATCTTCTGTAAATCCTGTTGCATGAGAAACGGCTTGCATAAACGTTCTTTTTTCATGTACAAAAATGTCTTCAAACGTAATACAATCAATAAATGGATTATTCACAATATCGATCCACACATTTTGAGGTATATAATTTTCATGCAAACCAATGACACAATATTTCTGCAAATAACCATCTTCTTCAGCATATCGGAAAGCGTTACCACTATGTCTTCCTTCCATTGGTCTATAATCAGCATGCGTATCCAAATTAATACAATTAATCTGCGCCAATTGTAATACACCAGCTTTATGCCATCCCTTAGAACTTCCTTTTACCAAAGGATATGTATTATTATGACCACCGCCGATAACTATAGGAATCTTTTTTGATTCAGTAATGATTTTGGCCAGATGTTCTACTTCATCGTCTACAGCAATAACAGCATGTCTGAATGCTTCAATCTTCTCTTCTTCACTTTTTGCAGTTGTATCTATCAGATATTGAATATCACCAAAATCAAAATGGCCAATTAATAAGACATTTCCTCCGTCGAAAAAATCATTGCTTTGAATATTGAGAAAACTCTGCATAAATGGTATCCATAGAGTATCAGCACCACCTATACCAAGATTTCCCTTTACTCCAAGATCTTCAGGCACACCAAACAAAACATACTTTGCAGTTGAATTAGCTATAGATGCAGCTAAATCCGTCACATCATGTAGCACTTCAACTCTCTCACCTACCTTGGTTTCAAACCTTCGGATCTTTGTCAGCGACAAAACATCTTCTTTACTGTATACTTTAAGATGTTTCATCTCTTGTATAATAACCTCTTGCATTGTTGTATTAATTTCCAAGTTTTCCATCTACAATATTTAATATTTCTTGTTCTAAAGCTATGGTTTTGTTTTCAATTTCTTTTCCCTTCTGTAAAATATCGTTCACATATCCCTTGTCATCATAATCTGTAGCATTAATCCTAACATTCATAAAAGCACCCATCACGGCCGATCTGGCGCATAATGCTCCTACACCAGCATCAGAAACCGAATTAGGATTTCCTATTTCAGCCATCGCTTTAATTACTATCATGCTATGGTAAGACAATTCCATTACTTTATAAGGAATTTCAATTGCAAACTTAGTTGCAGCCTGAATAGCATTCGTTCTTATTACTTTTTCCTCATTTGTTGATTTGGGCAACCCAAACGCATCCATTATTTTATTAAAGGCTTTTGTATCTGCATCCACCAAATTGATTAGTTCACTTTTAAAGGATTCACCTTTTTCTGCCCATTCACTGAATTCTTCCCATCGGTCATCCCATCCTCTTTTGTGCGATGAAAGATTTGCTACCATCGTTGCTAAAGAAATACCTAAAGCTCCTACATAAGCGGCTATTGAGCCACCACCCGGGGCAGGGCTTTCACTAGCCGTTTCATCAGCAAAATCAACCAATGTCATATTCACCAACTTACTATCACTTTCTTTTTTCAATAAATATTCAATTACTCTTTCTTCGGGCTTGAAAGGACTCAGCTCATCTAATCCCATCGACTTTACAGCTATCTTAATTAATTCTTTTTCTGAAACACCAATAGATCGTTTTTGCTTTTTTAGAAAATATTTTCCTGCATCGGTTAATGATTTCAACGGTACAAGCCCAACCAATTCACTACCCGTTACTCTTATACCTCTTGCATCTGCTCTTTTACAAACTTCATCAAAAGCAATATGCACCGGTACGGTATTAATATTTGTAAGGTTCATTGATATCTGTGCTACACCATATTCTTCAATGAACCAGCCAATGGCTTTCACCGACTTCAATGTTCCTGGCTTATTTACTTTTACTCCGTTTTCTTCTACATTTCTTCCAGCTTCTCTTACATCGAAAGCAATCGCATTGGCTCGTCTGGTTGATGTTGTATTAAGATTAATATTATACGCTACTAAAAAGTCTCTGGCTCCAATCACAGTTCCGCCTCGCTTCGCATCAAACTCTGCAGGGCCAAAATCAGGTTTCCATTCCGGTTGTTTTATTTTTTTGAAAAAACCTTCGTACTCACCGGCTCGTATCACCGATAAGTTATTCCTGCTCTTATCAGGTTGTGCAGCTTCATATAAATAAACAGGTATTTGCAACTCATTCCCTACTTTTTCAGCTAAGCGTTGAGCATATTTAGCTGTCTCTTCCATTGATATATCAGCAATCGGAATCAAAGGGCAAACATCTGTGGCTCCCATTCTTGGATGCTCCCCTTTATGTTTACTCATATCAATCAACTCGCCGGCTTTTTTAATAGCAAGAAACGCTGCTTCTATCACTGCTTCCGGATTCCCTACCATTGTAACAACAGTTCTGTTAGTTGCTTTTCCAGGATCTACATTGAGTAATCGAACACCTTCAACCAACTCAATCTGGTCGGTAATTTGCTTGATGATATGCATGTCATTCCCTTCGCTGAAATTGGGAACACATTCTATTATTTGTGGCATATTTTTTTGTTTATCCTGCTAAGGTATTGTTTGTGGTTGAATTTTATAGCCAACAATAATACTAACCTGAATAGCAATAAGTTCCATTTTTGCTCTTTGCAAGTAAATTAAACCCACTCACCACCAATCATCACTCTGTCTATCAGATCAGAACCAAAGGCATAAGGCAGATAAGCTAAAGATGGAATAGATTTCGTCAAAATAAGATTTGCTTTTTTCCCAACCATAATACTTCCCACTTCATTTTCAAGCTCCATTGCAAAAGCGCCATTGATTGTTGAAGCATTAATTACTTCTTCCGGCAACATTTTCATCTGAATACAACTCATTGCATTCACCAGATTCATGTTACCAGAAGGTGATGAACCTGGATTGTAATCTGTCGCCAATGCTATGGCGCATCCTGCATCAATTAAAGCTCTTGCGGGTTGAAATGGCATACGTAAAAAGAAAGCAGCCGTTGGTAATAATGTACCAATTGTATTTGAACTTGCTAAAGCAGCAATTGCATCATCATCCATTGTCTCCAGATGATCGACACTTACAGCCCCTAACTTTACTCCCACTTGTGTGCCCCCCGATAAGCTCAACTGATTGGCATGTATTTTAGGTTTTAATCCATAATTCATTCCTGCCCTGCAGATTGTTTCAGTTTCTTCAGGAGAAAAGAACCCCGTTTCACAAAACACATCAATATAATCTGCCAGTTTTTCTTTCGCAATTTCAGGCAGCATTTCATTGATGATGAGATCAATATAACCCTGATGATTTTCTTTATATTCAACAGGGAATGAATGTGCACCAAGAAAAGTTGCTTTGATTAAAAGTTTCGATTGTTCTTTTAGTCTTTTGATAACCCGAAGCATCTTCAATTCACCTTCTATAGACAATCCATAACCGCTTTTTATTTCAATTGCTCCGGTTCCCAGCTTACTAACTTCGATAATTCTTTTCCATGCCGAAGAAAACAATTCATCTTCAGATGCATCATTCAGTTTTCTTGCTGAATTTAAAATCCCACCACCTCTTGCTGCAATATCTGCATAACTCAATCCCTTTATTTTATCAACAAACTCCTCCTCTCTGCTTGCGGCAAAAACTATATGTGTATGGCTATCACACCATGCAGGCAATATAAATTTATCGGATGCATCTATAGTTGTTAGCGATGTAGATAAAGAAGAAGGATGAACATCCATGCTTCCAAAATCAACTATCATCCCATCTTCGATTATTAAATATGCGTTTTCAATACAAGGAAGTTCTGCTAATTCTTTTCCACGAAGAAGCTTATTCTCATTTCTTGTATTTATTAGCTTTTTAATATTAACTATTTCTATTCGCATTTTTTTTGTTTGATGTGCAGCAATTTAATCTATTACATTTAAAATCCCGTGTCAAAATGTATTAGATTAAATCTATTTAAATTATTTGTCCTAAAGTTGAATAGCTATTTACTTATTTGTTGAAATATTTGATTCTATTTTCCAACCAGATTTTTGCTTTCGATAAATTGACACCCAAGCATAATTCGACGTATCAATATATAGCTTCCCTAAACTATCAGGATAAGATAATATAACTTGCTTTTGAACAACCGCATATGCAAGAGAGCCATCTTCTGAGAATCTTATAAGAGGAGGTTGCACATCATCCCATTTAATAAACTCAACACTATTGAAATATGGTGTAATACGAGTCTTATTTTGTTCGATTGATAAAGTTCTTACTATTCCTTTATTTACTGAAATCATACTATCAGCAAATTCTGAAACAAAAAGATCAACATTTTTCTCAAAATGTGCTTTTCGTTCCATTTGTAACATCTCCCTTATTTCCCTTTCATCTTTTAGAAGATCAGCTTTTTGATGACAAGAAAAAGTAAAAAAAACAAGGACACAAAAATATAGTTTTCCCATTTTAAATATTTTTGAGTATAAATATCAAAAACAATATTTGATTATATGAGTAATTTATTTAAACGGTTTATAGCAAAAAAAACTCTCTGTAATAGAGAGTTTTAATATATCATTAAACTGTTTCTTTAGTCACAATTCTCAATAACCATTGCACTTGCACCTCCACCTCCATTACAAATGCCTGCTGCTCCATATTTAGCCTTGTTTGCTTTAAGTACGTTAATTAATGTGACAATTATTCTTGCTCCACTACATCCAAGAGGATGACCTATCGAAACAGCACCTCCATGCACATTTACTTTAGTAGGGTCAAGTTTCAAACGTTTTGTATTCTCAATTCCAACCACAGCAAATGCTTCATTCAATTCCCAGAAAGCAATGTCTTCCATTTTCAATCCTGCTTTTGCAACAGCTTTTGGTACCGCCAAAGATGGTGTTGTCGTAAACCATTCCGGAGCTTGTTCCGCATCTGCATATCCTCTAATTTTTGCAATTGGTTTTAATCCAAGTTCATCCGCTTTTTCTTTACTCATCAAGACTAATGCGGCGGCGCCATCATTCATGGTAGATGCATTGGCTGCCGTAACCGTACCTTCTTTTTGAAAAGCCGGATTTAAGGTTGGTATTTTTTCAAACTTTACATTATATGGATCTTCATCTTTTGCAAAAACTATAGGATCTCCTTTTCGTTGTGGAATTTCGACTGGTACGACTTCATTATCGAACAATCCTTTTTCCCAAGCGGACTGGCTTCGCTTATAACTTTCAATGGCAAATGCATCCTGGGCTTCACGACTTATTCCACATTCTTTTGCACAAAGTTCTGCAGCATTACCCATTGCTTTTCCATCATACACATCTGTCAAACCATCTTTTGCTAATCCATCAATCATGGAGGTATTGCCATACTTACTTCCCCAACGTTGAGCATCATTATAAAACGGGACATTACTCATACTTTCCATCCCACCTGCCACTACAATATCTGCATCGCCCAATAAAATACTTTGCGTTGCCTGTGCAATAGCTTTCATACCACTGGCACAAACCTTATTGATAGTCGTACAATTAACTTCATTGGGCAGACCTGCAAATTTTGATGCCTGTCTTGCAGGTGCCTGTCCAAGATTAGCTTGTAATACACAACCCATTAAAACATCCTGCACCTGATCACTATTTATTCCGGCTTTGCTGATTGCCGCTTTAATTGCTGTTGCACCTATTTGTGTTGCTGAAAATGCTTTTAAAGCCCCGCCAAAACTCCCCATAGGGGTACGAACTGCGGAAATAACATAAACTTCTTTCATATAACTTAAAATTAGACTGCAAAGATACGAAATATGAATCCCTTAGATAAGCTCATGAATAAGAATGAACCAATGATAACCTCTCGATAATATAGTATAAACTGAACAGCGTTAAAATCAAATTATTTTTTTGAGGATAAGCGGGGATTATTCAGACTTTCCCATTTTAACTCAATCAATTAGTATTTACCGATTTCTTATGTACATTTGTCAAAATCAATTTCATGAAGATATTTGTTGCCGGTTTACCTTATGATATGGACGATGCTGAACTCGAAGAGTTTTTTGAAAAATTTGGAACCGTTGCTTCGGTAAAAGTTGCTATGGACAGAGAAACCGGAAAAAGTAAAGGCTTTGGGTTTGTTGATATGCCAAACGATGAAGAAGCAAAAGAAGCCATTGAAGGTTTGAATGACATTTCTCTTGGCAAAAAACCATTAGTGGTAAAACAAGCTGAAGAAAAGCCAGGCGGCGGTAGTGGCGGTAGTGGCGGTGGATATAAAGGTGGAAACAGAGGCGGAGGACATGGTGGCAACCGCGGTGGCGGAGGATACAATGGTGGTGGATATGGGAATAGAGACAACCGTGATAGAAACAGATACTAAACTAAACTTAAATTTATTTATATTGTAATTAGCTATCCTTATTAGATAGCTTTTTTATTGCCAATTAAAAAAATACTATCAGGTTATTTTCACTTACAAAAAAACAAAAGGAATGTTTGGATTGAAAAGAATTCCTTATCTTAAAGAAAAAAATAATGCCAAGATCAAGTCATCGTAAGAAACATAAAACACATGTTCAACAATTTAAAAAAGACCATGGTCATGCAGCCAGTTCTATAAGACGTAGTAGTAGTTTTCCTGTTTTCACAATTATTGGAGGTTTGCTAGGCGCTATTGTTGGTTATATAGCTACGAATGGTGAATTACTATGGGTAGGTGTCGGACTTGCTATTGGAGCACTTGCAGGCTATCTGATAGGCAGAAAAGTCGATGCTGATAATGCAAAAAAATAATTTTACATTTTTCTACCTGAATTTTCTAAAAAATGCAACTGCATTTATAGAAGTTTTGTTTCGGCCAGAAAATTGATTTTCAAGCTCCCAATTTTGAGACTGCTTTTTTTCTGACTTTTACAACTCAACTAATTTGAAATAATAAGGTCATATAGTTCTGCCTTTCAATAAATAAATTTCATTTTCATAAAATGTATATAACTGAACTTTAAAATATGCACATGAAAAGCAGGACTATTTCGCTAACTTTTATTTTATGTTTCGTAATTAATTCAAATTGCATATCCCAAAATAATAATTATGTGGCTGGCTATTTCTTAAATCAAAAAGGCGACACAATTAAAGGATATTTTTTAGCAGAAAAGAACAACCAACTAGCTGATTTGAAATTTAAAAAAAATATAAAAGAAAGCAGCTTTTTGAATATTTCATTTGATACATGTCAGGCTGTCTCTTTTGAAGGTTTTTCTTATCTCAATTGGTATGGTAAACGAAGTATGACTTACATTAGTAATTCTGATTTAATGATTGTTAATCAAGATAGCATCAAAACAGAAATGATTCCATTAAAATTAATATACAACGGAAAGCATTTGTCACTATATTATTATAGTGATGTAACAGATCATTTTTTCATGGGTGTAGATGGCGTAATTGAAGAGTTAGCTATTTATTATAGATATAGTACTGATTGGGAGAAGCGACGATATACGATCAATCCCCCGACCTACTTTATTAGTCCAAATTACAGGTATCAAATATTAAAAGCGATAGCTAATACACTTTCTAAAAAGAAAAAGTATCTCATAGAAAATTGCAAATTTAATATCGTTGATTTGAAAAATCTATTCAAAAAAATTGACGATTAGTTAGTTGCTGTTGATAAAGTTTAAAGTTGGCAGCCAACATTTATTTTTTTAGCCTTATTACTTTTTAGCCAGTTCTGAAGTTGAAAAAAATACTTTTGTAAGGTTTGACGTTGAATTCGCATTAGTTCACGCAAAGCCCTATTAAATGCTAAGGGCAGTTTTTCTTTTTTCTTTGCCACCATTTTTTCTTTTTAACGATAACAACTTCCCCTATGAGTACTTGTGTGGATGGCATACTTTTGACTTCGATATTAATTGGTAAATCATTCTTGTTAATCTGAATTTCAATTTTTTCGTATCCAATTGATGATACTTCCAAATAAAAAATTTTTGTAATTAAACTATCTGGAAGGGAAAGTTCAAATTTTCCATTTATGTCTGTCGGAGTTCCTTTTTTAGTTCCTTTAATAATAATTGATGCAAATGGTATAGGCTCTTTTGTCTTTGAGTCAATTACAATCCCTTTAACAGCTTTATGCAAGGTGTCTTTTATTTGTCTGGAATTTATTTCTCTTAGTTTTAAATATGAGTTGTCTACCAAAGAAATGATGTCTTGATACAAAGGTTTATTATCTGTCGCTAATAAATTTTTACTAGCGCCTAATAACAAGATTCCAACAAGTATTTTATAAAGCCGTGAGTTGTTTGCTGGTTGGTATAATTTTATTGTTCGATTGAGCTGTTCTTTTGTTAATCGTCCGCACAATTTGCCTGAATTTTGTTCTATAATTTGGAAAATTTCATTGTCAACTAAATTAGTAAAGTCTATTACATTCTTAGAGCAATGTGAACAAAATTTGCCAGTATTTGACTTGGTCATTGATGTCCATTCTTGTTGACAAGGTTTCTCGATTTCCAATATGTAACTTTTCCTGTCCATAAAGTTGCCTCTATAGCATAAATATATACAGTTATATCAGGATTTTAAAATCGAATAAGCATTAAAAACCAACAAATAAATCTTACACTTTTAAATGGCAAGGCATAATTACAAAATCCTTAACTGTATTTCTCATTGCCGAATAAAGTACAGAAATCCCGTTAAATATCGGGATGCTGTATTTTGCCGAATAGTATTTATGCAGTACAAGAGTGCTACGCAAGGGACGATCCTTGAAATACTACAGCTGGGCTACAAAAAAAAATCAGCGAATAAATTGAGCAAACACATCTTCGGCGAAGCTAAGCAGTACAAGTGTGTAGAAATAAATCTCTTCTTTTTCGAATACCCGATTGCAAATCTGTAAATTGTTGCTTTGTAATCATTATTAAAACATTGTTTGCCATATGGGAGATTTTCAAGTTAAGAAACAAACAAAGAAATACGATGTAATTATTGTGGGCTCAGGTGCTGGTGGCGGCATGAGTGCTTATATGCTGGCCAAGGCTGGTTTGAAAGTTTGTCTGTTGGAAGCTGGTTATTTGTATGACCCGCAGAAGAATGTAACGCAAATGAAAAATCCATGGGAATCGCCACGGCGTGGAGCCAGTACTAAGATTCGCCCTTTTGGGGATTTTGATGCCTGCTATGGTGGTTGGTCGTTAGAAGGAGAACCCTATACAAAAGAAGATGGAACAGATTGGGCATGGTGGCGGGCAAGAATGCTGGGTGGACGGACGAACCATTGGGGAAGGATTTCGCTTCGCTTTGGTCCGAAAGATTTTAAAAGAAGAAGTATTGACGGCCTTGGGGAAGACTGGCCGATAGGCTATGATGATATAAAACCATACTACGACAGAGTAGATAAAATGATTGGTGTCTTTGGCACCAATGAAGGGCTTGAAAATGACCCCGATGGTTTTTTTCTGAAACCACCAAAGCCCAGATTGCATGAATTGTTTATTAAAAATGCAGCTACACAAGCAGGAGTTAAAGTGATTCCATCCCGGCTTTCGATACTTACAGAAAAAATAGAGAATGATGCAGGCCGGGGCACCTGTTTTTTCTGCGGACAGTGTAACCGTAACTGTAGTATGGCAAAAGCCGACTTCTCCTCTCCCAACGTTTTGATCTATCCTGCATTGAAAACGGGTAACATTGATATGATCACTAATGCAATGGCAAGAGAAGTACTGACGAATAAAGATGGACTGGCAACAGGTGTGTCGTACATAAGTAAAGATGATATGATGGAATATCAGGTAGAAGCCAAAGTGGTGATACTGGCTGCCAGTGCATGTGAGAGTGCAAGAATTTTATTGAATTCAAAATCAGAACGACACCCGAACGGATTGGCGAATAACAGTAATGTGGTGGGAAAATATTTACATGATTCTACAGGAGCTGCATTAGGTGGGCTGTTACCACAATTATTCGATAGAAAAAGATATAATGAAGATGGTGTGGGTGGTATGCATATTTATTCGCCCTGGTGGCTGGATAATAAGAAACTGGATTTTCCGAGAGGTTATCATGTAGAATATTGGGGTGGTATGAGCCAGCCATCATATGGATTTAATTGGGGAATAGAAAACCTGAATGGGAAATATGTTGTGAATGGCACACAGAAAGAAGGCGGCGGTTATGGTAAATCGCTCAAAGAAGACCATCGCTACTTTTATGGTTGCGGTGTAGGTATGGCCGGCCGTGGCGAAGCTATAGCATTGGAAAGCAATTATTGTGAGATCGATAAAAACACGGTTGATAAATTTGGTATCCCTGTATTAAAGTTTAATGTAAAATGGAGTGAGCATGAAATAAAACAGGCTAAACACATGAAGGAAACCTTTAAAGAAGTGATGCATAATATGGGTGCCGTAATAACCTGGGGTGGTGATGATGATGAAAAAAATCAATGGGGCTTAGCTAAACCAGGAGAAATAATTCATGAAGCCGGAACAGTGCGAATGGGTAACGATGCTAAGAAATCTGCTTTGAACAAATGGAGCCAGGCGCATGATTGTAAGAATTTGTTTTGTGTAGATGGAGGGCAATTTGTAAGTCAGGCTGATAAAAATATTACCTGGACTATCCTGGCTTTGAGTATGCGGGCCAGTGAATATATTATAGATGAAATGAAGAAACAAAATTTATAAATAACAACATTGTAATAACAATAAATCTTCGATATGGATAGACGTAAATCGTTAAAACTAATTGTAACCGGTGCAGTGGCTGCACCAGCGGTATTGACAGGTTGTAAAACGAATGATAAGAAAACAGAAGCTGCAGCTGATGACCCAAAGTTTACACTTGATCGCAACCCTGATGAACTGAAGTATGAAAAAAAATTGTTGGCGGAAGAGAAGTTCTTTACCGAACATGAAATGGCAACGATAACAATACTTGCAGATATTATTATACCGAAAGATGAAATAAGTGGCAGTGCATCAGATGCAAAAGTTCCTGAATTTATTGAGTTCATTGTCCACGATATGCCAAACCATCAGGTTCCCATGAAAGGAGGGCTTCGTTGGTTGGATATGTATTGTTTAAAAACGTATGAACAATCATTTGTGGATTGTACCAATTTGCAGCAAATAGAACTGATTGATCAGATCGCTTATCCCAAAAAAGCAAAACCAGCAATGAGCCAGGGAGTAAAATTCTTTAGTCTGATGAGGGATTTAACTGCCAGTGGTTTTTATACTTCTGCAATTGGTGTAAAAGATATTGGCTATGCAGGCAACACTCCCACACAATGGAATGGTGTTCCGGAAGAAGTATTACAACAATATAAACTGGCTTACACTGAAAAAGAATTAAATGAATGTGTGAGTTTTAATAAATAACTATTACGAACATCATCAACCAAACTACAAAACACTGTGACAATATTTGCTGCTGGAAAAACAATTGGGTCCTTATACAGCAGTGTTAAAAGACAGCATAGCTTTATCAATAAAGAACTCGGGAACATCTTAGCAAATGCGCAAGCTACAAATGACGGCAGTTTAGAAGCATCCGACTTTAAAAAAATAACCAATTATTACGGCTTGGCCGTACCTGCTATACTAGGCGATGCTATCTGCGCATTACGAGGTTTTAAAATGAGCTATAAGGAAAGACTTGCACTTACTTATCAAGGAGCTATGACTGGATTATTTGACGATTTTTTTGATAAATATGATATGAGTGATGAAAAAGTGATGACTTTTATGGAACACCCTGAAGAATTAGAAGGAGACAACTCTGCTGAAAAACTTTTCCTGTTCTTTTATAAAAATGCATTGGCTAATGCACACAACCCTTCATTGGTTTTACAATACCTCCGTGAAGTATATAAAGCTCAGGTAGAAAGTAAAAAACAGGCAACGACAGGATTAACCAAAGAAGAGATTCTTGACATTACTATACGAAAAGGAGGAGTTTCTGTTTTGTTTTATAGAGCAGCTTTATGTCATCCATTTGTAGCTAATGAAGAAACTGCATTACATCAAATGGGAGGATTAATGCAATTCGGTAATGATGTGTTTGATATTTATAAAGATAATAACGCAGGTATCCATACACTCGTTACAACAATGCAAAATACAGACAGTGTAAGAAAATTATTTACTGCAGAACTAAATAAAAGCATTGCGTTAACAAATTCACTGTCATACCCATTAAAAAACAAAAAAAAATCTCTGCAATTGGTAATAATGAGTCTTTGTAGCAGATGTTATGTATTCTTTGACCAATTGGAAGAAAATGAAAAATCGACTAATAATATTTTTACAATTGAGAAATATTCCAGAAAGCAGCTTGTTTGCGATATGGATTTATTGATTAATAAATGGAAAACAATACGCTATTTTATTAAGCAGAAATATCACATTTATTAGCCAGTTGAAATGATAAGATATCTTCTATTGCTATTAAGTGTTATTGTTAAAGAATATAAAAAAAGGCTACTTAGTATGTAGCCTTTTTTATTAAATGATAACATTAGTTATTATGCAAATTCTTCTTTTTCAGTTCTACTATATTCATCAATCAGCTTACGCTGAAGTTCATATGGAACTGCTTCATAAGATTGAAACTCCATTTTAAACTTTGCTTTTCCTTGTGTGATGGAACGTATTGAGGATGAATAGCCTTCCATTTCTGCCAATGGTACTTTTGCTATTATTTTCTGAAAGTGACCTTCACTATCAATACCCTCTACAATTGCACGACGACTTTGCAAGTCGCCCATAACAGAACCGGTAAGATCATCAGGACATAGTACTTCAACATGATAAATCGGCTCAAGAATCTGAGGATCTGCCTGTTGAAACGCCTGGCGGAATGCTTGTAAGCCAGCAATCTTAAATGAAATATCATTACTATCTACCGGATGCATTTTACCATCATACACACAAACTCTAATATCTCTTGCATAAGAACCTGTCAACGGGCCGTTATGCATTTTCTCCATTACTCCTTTTAAAATCGAAGGAAGAAATCTTGTATCGATAGCACCACCAACAATACAATTATAAAATACAAGTTTGCCGCCCCAATCTAGTTCATGAATATCTCTGGCTCTTACATTCAAATCATTTGGTTCCGGCATACCCTCATACCAGGGCTCAATTCTCATGTACACTTCGCCAAACTGCCCGGCACCACCGCTTTGTTTTTTATGTCTATAATTTGCATCCGCCATTTTACGAATCGTTTCCCGATATGCAATTTTGGGTTTTACAAATTTTACATCCAATCGATGCTGATGTTCAATTTTCCATTTGGCAACAGCCAAATGCATATCACCCTGACAATGGATTAGTGTTTGTTTTAATTCTGATGATACTTCTACTATTAATGTTGGATCTTCTTCTCTTAGCTGATGTAATGCAATAGAAAGTTTTTCTTCCTCCCCTTTCTTTAACGACTCAATAGCTACCGTCATATTATAAGAAGGGAATTCAATCGGAGGAAGCTCATAGTTTTTCCCTTTTGAATGCAAAGTGTTATTTACATGTGTATTTTTTAATTTTAATGTGGCGCCAATATCTCCTGCTACCAATTCATGTATTGTAGTTCTTTTATTACCTTCTACCAGAAAAAGTTGGTTTATCTTTTCAGATACACCAGTACTCTCATTTTCCAACTCCATTCCTACTTTTACTGTACCAGAATAAACTTTAAAGA
The DNA here is from genome assembly GCA_024643655.1 of Chitinophagaceae bacterium. Classification (GTDB taxonomy): domain Bacteria; phylum Bacteroidota; class Bacteroidia; order Chitinophagales; family Chitinophagaceae; genus JJ008. The sequence goes on from JAHEMM010000002.1 coordinate 16,650, forward strand.
AAGACATTTCACCTACATGTGCTTCTGAAATGGTTTTATAAATAAAAATACATGTGGGTCCGTTTGCATCACAAGTTAATTTATCGCCATTCTTTGTAATTTGAGGAGGCATCTCATTAGCACTCGGGCATACATTATCAATGAAGCCCATTAATCTTCCACTTCCCATGTTTCTTTCTGCAGACAAGCAGAATAATGGAAAAAGATCATGGTTGATCATGGCTTTTTTTAGTCCGGTTTTCATTTCATCTTCATCCAACTCACCTTTATCAAAATACTTTTCCATTAAAGTTTCATCATTACTGGCAATAGCTTCAATCAATTGCTTATGTAATTCATTTGCTTTTTCTTTTTCATTATCCGGTATAGGAAGTTTTTCAGGTTTGCCTCCTCCATCTTTGAATTGATACATTGTCATTCGCAACACATCAATAATTTCGTGAAACCCAACTCCAGTTTGATTTGGATACTGAACTACAACAATTTTATTTCCAAAATGTGCTTTTGCTTCGCTTACCGTTTTGTCAAAATCAGCGCTATCTTGATCAAGTTTGTTTACAGCAAAGATCATCGGTGTTTTAAACTTTTCTGTATAATCCCAAATGATATCAGCACCAACTTCTACACCCATTTCAGCATTCAATAACATTACTCCAGTATCAGCTACTTTTAATGCTGAGATTACTTCCCCTTTAAAATCATCATACCCAGGCGTATCAAGTATATTTATTTTATATCCCCGCCATTTTGTATGTAATAATTTACTGAAAATGGAATTACCTCGTTCTTGTTCTAATTCGTGGTAATCACCCGTTGTGTTTTTTTCCTGAATACTGCCTCGTCGGGAAATTAATCCGGCTTCGAAAAGCATGCATTCGGATAAAGTTGTTTTGCCGACACCTGCATGTCCAAGCAAAACAATATTTTTTACATGTGAAGTATCAAAATCTGGCATAGCAATCTTTTTAAGTGATAAGAAATTGAAAAACGCAAGAATCTAATGGGTATTAAGAATCGGATTTCATTTAATCACAAACGAAAACTAGTTGGCACAGATTACAAAAAAAATAATTAACTATTTTCTAAAAAAACGTTGAATTCGTTTTTAAGATCAATCAATGTTTCTTCTAAGAGACGGAATTCTGTTAAAAGGCTTTCATGTTTTGCGTAACTATCTTCATTTACATTACCATTGAAAGCAACTTTTTCGAAATTCATTTTTCGATCATGTACTTTAATAGATTGCTTTAGGTCGTGGATATTAATTAGTTGAATGTGAAATTGATTGTGAAGATGCTCTACATCTTTAAGCTGTTCCTTGGAAAGCGGCTTCCCGGCAACTTGTCGGAGCTTTGTTTCATCAATGTTTAATTCCTCCCGATATTGACGAAGTTTTTCTCTCCAAACATTACACTGCGATGAAAGCTGTGAAATATCAACCTGAACCATAGCATTAAATTTTAGTGCTTGCCCAATTATTGTAATTAATCAATAATCATGGCAAACTGGGTTTACAATAATTAACTAAAATTTCCTGTGGGGTTGGGATCGAAACTGGGATTAAATATTCGTTGGTAAATTAAGAAAGAATCCTGTAAATCCAAATAAACTAAAGTTTATTTTTTCAACAGATTTCTATAATTTATAAATTCAACAAACTGAGCCTGCAATTATTACTATGCCAAGCACCTCTTGAAAATTTAGAAATATTTTTCATGCATTTAGGACTTAATCAACTCTGTAACCATTATGCCATGAATTTGACTTTCAGCATCTTAGAGCTATAATAATGACTTGTTGACAAATACTGACTTTACCGATTAATCAAATCCAAATTTCTCTGTATATTAAAAATAATTGCTATTGAAATATAGCAAAATAGTATTCTGCTAATTCTAGTAAATAGTGAAGCCCCGATTTAATAATTGGGGCTTCACTATAATATCGATTTTAAAAGATTGCAATTATTTTACCAAATTGTATTCTTTAACCAACTAGATGCCTGTTGTAAATAGGCTATATAATCGCATGGTTTGTAATGTGTTAATCCAGGCGCTACAACAAAAGTAATATTACTTCCAGCAGCTTGTGAAAGTTGCACCCAATTTTGTGTTTGTGCTACAGGAAATAACTGATCATTCTGACCATGTATTACATATAGTGGAATATTTATTTTCCTTCCGCCACCACCTTGTGCAGTCATATCGTAAGATGAAGCCATTGGGATAGCTGCTGAATAGGATTGAGGTTGTGTCTCTGCAAAAAACCAACTTCCATTTCCTCCATTACTATAACCAGTAACAGCTACTTTATTCAATTCTATTGGCCAATACTTTTTAGCCAAATCAATAAGCGTATTAACTTCCTGATTAAAATAAGGCTGGTACCAAAGTCCTTCTGCACCATATGGACTTAGAATAAAAGCATTAAGACTTGCTAATCCAGGCTCTGCCAAGCAAGCTGTAGCCTTGTAAGCTTCAGGATTTCCGCCAGAAGCGCCATGTAGTGAAAGTATTAATGGCCGTTTTTCACCAGGTGCTCTAACTGGAGCAATAACCCTAAATTCATATGTATCACCTCCCAACATAGTGAGAGAAATATCATGAACTCCTGCACTTAGATCAAGTGCTGCAAAATCATTTTCTACATCGGCAAATGTCCTGGCTGTTGTACCACCATCTTTTTTACAACTGCTTAATACAATAATCCCAATTAACATAAAAGGGAATATTATTTTTTTAAATTGTACCATAATCTTGGTTTTGGTTTAGTAAAGTAGATTGAGTATCTAATATTATTTAATAAGACGTATTGGAATAAAATAATGTTACAGATATATACTTAATATATTTCTTTCTTTTCCAAACCAAGCCAAATTGTAAAAAAAACATTATAATATCCTCGTTTTCTTTCAATTCTTCTTACGTTACTCTTCATATTAATGACAATAGCTATATGAAAAATGCTGCATTTAGATCATCGAATTATAGATTTAAATAAAAAACAGGTTCGCATCAATACGAACCTGTTTAAAATATCAATCCTTTAGTTGTTATTTGTTTAATGTTGTAGAGTCCATTGGTGCCGGAGGTGGTGGCATCATGTTCATCATATCCTTTGGATCCATATACATCCAATGCTCTACTGCTTTACCATCTTTAAACTTTGCAATATCAACACCTGTCATTTTCATTTGCTGACCATTCATTGTTCCTGATGACTCTGACCAGGTAAAAACATATTCATCATCTGCCAAAGTTTTTGTAGTTGTTCCTTTCATATCAGGCATCATTGTTTTCCATTTCTTCATTTCTGCAATTATATTATCAAGTCCTTTTATATCGCCTTCCTCTCCTGCATGATCAACCGCATCAACGGCTATATAATCTCCTAACTTATCAAACTCACCAGCCTCATATGCTTTTGTAATAGCATCATTTACTTCGATATTTTTTTTGGCGGTAGCCGACATTCCTCCTGAATTGCCAGAACAGGAAAAAAAAGTGCTGCATACAGCAATTAATAACAGAGAGAGCAAATTTTTCATAATTTTTGATTTGTTGATGAAGTAAAAAGGTAAAACAATTTTAAGAATAAGCAAAACCAGTATTTTAATAAGAAGAAAGATCAGCAATAAATAAATTTTTACGCCATTGATACTGAATATTTTACAACAATCATTTTACAATAAATTCTTTTCGATTATTTACTAACCTTTAAAAATTTTTGATTACCAACCAAAAGTTGACCATCAATATCAATTTTTGTAACACTGATATAATTTCCTGTGTGTTTTATTTTAACCAATATTTTGTTTGTAGCACTTTCACAATTGCAATCATCTGATGTCCAATCCCATTTAAATCAAGTATATCATTGGTAAGCAGTTTGAATTTTTTAATAGAGTTGGAACTTCATATTATACTAATGTTATTTGAAATTGTAATTCTACTATTTAATAAAAGTCAAAAAAGTATACAAAGTACTTTTTATTACTACTAAGCCGGCTACTCCTTCGGAAGACAATGCAGAAAATTAATTATTTTCTTCTGCAAAATAAAAGCCCCAACTACTGTTGGGGCTTTGTAATTATAGCAATTTGTGATTACTTCACTTCCTCATACGGCACATCCGTCACATCATCACCTCCCACATTTGCATCGGCAGTTTGTTGTCCTGCATTTGCATCATGGCCTTGTTGGCCATCTGCTCCAGGCGCACCTTCCTGTGTGTTCTTATACATATCCTCACTGGCGGCAGTCCATGCAGCATTTAGTTCGGTCATTGCAGTATCGATAGCTGCTAAATCCTGACTCTTGTGTGCTTCTTTTAATTTTTCTGCCCCTGCTTCAATTGCTCCTTTCTTTTCTGCCGGGATTTTTTCACCGTATTCTTTTAATTGCTTTTCCGTTTGAAAGATCAAGCTATCCGCCTGGTTCAACTTTTCTACTTTTTCTTTCTCAATTTTATCAGCTTCTTCATTTGCTTTTGCTTCAGCTTTCATTTTCTCTACTTCTTCTTTACTTAAGCCGCTACCTGCTTCAATATGTATCTTTTGTTCTTTACCAGTTCCTTTATCTTTTGCTGTAACATGTAAGATACCGTTGGCATCTATATCAAAAGTTACTTCAATCTGTGGAACACCTCTTGGTGCCGGTGGAATATTATCAAGATTGAACGTACCAAGGCTCTTATTATCCTTACTCATACTTCTTTCGCCTTGCAATACATGTATCTGTACACCCGGCTGGTTATCGCTGGCAGTTGAGAACACTTCTGATTTTTTCGTTGGTATGGTAGTGTTAGATGGTATCAACGGAGTCATTACACCACCCATAGTTTCAATACCTAATGATAATGGTGTAACGTCGAGCAACAATACATCTTTAATATCACCCGTCATTACTGCACCTTGTATAGCAGCACCTACTGCAACCACTTCATCCGGATTTACTCCACGATTTGGTTTTTTACCAAAGAATTTTTCTACGATTTCCAATACTTTAGGAATACGGCTGCTACCTCCTACCATAATTACTTCATCAATTTCTGAAGGATTCAATCCTGCATCTTTCAATGCTACTTCGCATGGCTTCAGGCAACGATTGAATAAATCATCCGCAAGGCTTTCAAATTTTGCACGGGTTAATTTTTTAACCAGGTGTTTTGGCACTCCGTCAACTGCTGTTATATAAGGAAGATTGATCTCTGTTTCGGATGAAGAACTTAATTCTACTTTTGCTTTTTCTGCTGCCTCTTTCAAACGTTGCAAAGCCATCGGATCTTTACGCAAATCGATTGCTTCGTCTTTTTTAAATTCATCCGCCAGCCAGTCCATCACTACTTTATCAAAATCATCACCACCTAAATGCGTATCGCCGTTAGTAGATTTTACTTCGAATACACCATCGCCCAATTCAAGGACAGAGATATCAAACGTACCTCCACCTAAATCGAACACAGCAATCTTCTGGTCATGCTTTCCTTTATCCAATCCGTAAGCCAATGCGGCTGCAGTTGGCTCGTTCACAATTCTTTTTACAGTAAGGCCGGCAATTTCACCAGCTTCTTTAGTTGCCTGGCGCTGCGAATCGTTGAAATAAGCAGGCACGGTAATTACCGCTTCTGTAACCTCATGCCCCAAATAATCTTCAGCCGTTTTCTTCATTTTTTGCAGCACCATCGCACTGATTTCCTGTGGCGTATACAATCTGCCATCTATGTCAATACGAACGGTATTATTGTCACCTTTTGCTACTTTATAGCTCCAATGGCTTATTTCTTCGGTTACTTCGTCGAACTGGCGACCCATAAAACGCTTTACAGAGCTGATGGTATTATGCGGATTGGTAATGGCCTGTCGTTTAGCCGGATCACCTACCTTACGTTCACCGTTTTTCAAAAAAGCTACAACTGAAGGGGTGGTACGGCGGCCTTCGTCATTGGCAATTACCACTGGTTCGCCGTTTTCCATTACGGAAACACAGCTATTGGTGGTTCCTAAGTCTATTCCTATTATTTTTCCCATGTCTTTATTTTTTTAATTCACTATAAATAGTCAATCATTATGCCGACAGGGGGAAAAGTGCAAAAATGTCAGTCACATTTGTTTTTTTGCCAGCTTCAGTGCCTTGATTGAGCTGACGTTGCGATGCTCCGTTCTGGGTTCGGTTCGTTGGGCATCTATTTAAAATTCCCGATGATTTCATCTTGTGTTTCGCTGAATTTTTTCATCGTATTGGAAGCTGCTGTATTCGCTTTGTTTTGCCTCTCCATATAGATTTGCATCTTTAGCTGTTGCTGCTCCCCAATTTCACTTAAAGAATCAAGGTCATCCTTAATTTGCTTTTTCATTAGTCCCAGCTCAGCTTTTGAAGTTTTTTGTACAACAGAATTACTACGAACCAGTTTTACAGTATCTGGATTTTGGCTTTTTTGTATCGCAATAGTTTTACTTCTTAACAGATTAAAAGAATCCAGCTGTACAGAAGTCACTGATTGCTGCTTCTCTTTCAATATAGATTGCATGTCTCGCAGTTCCTGCTTTTGTTTGTTGATGGCTTTTACACTATTCATAATCGCTTTCAAATCTTCTTGTGCACTTTTGGATGCCTGCATCAAAATAAAGAAAGTCATTGCCTCAATATCATTGTTACTCAACTTAACGAGCCTCACATATTCTCTAGCCATTTTATGCGCTTCACTATCCGGCAGGTTTCTAATATGCATTTTCAATCCAAAAGCATTGATTGATCTTATATGGCTGGCATTGATTTCTGACATGGCTTTATTAAAAAAAGCTTCTGCTTCGGGAGAAGGTTTGTCCTGTGCGGTGGTTGATGAAATAGCCAACAGGAAAAGCAAGCTGCTTACAAGTATTGACTTCATGGTTTAAGGTTTAGATTAATGAAGTTCTACTTTTTCTTTGAATTGTGAACAAAGTAATTTTGTAGAAAAGATAGCCTGTAATAGCTATTATATTTGTACAACAAACCCGATTTTTTAAAAATTTCCATTGCTGATAAGTTGATGATAAAAGCAAAAAATGTGTTGATTACACTCCATATTCGGGCATATATTTAAAATAGATTGAAAAGATCACCAGCAGTAAATGAAACATATTTTTCAATTTCAAATGCAAAAAATCAAATGCCAATCCTGATTATTTATTACAAATAATAAACACAACTGCTTATTTTTTTAAGCCCCATACCTTTTTTTAAAAATCCAAGAGTTTAAAAAAATAAATTCTTAATTGAATGATGTAAAGTCTACTGGATAATATCCGACTATTACTTGATAATTCTTAGCCTATTCTTCACAAATCCTTACTATTTCTTTAGCTACTTTTACAATTAATTGTAAACATGAAGGGAAAGTATTTTTTATTAACAATCAGCTTAATTGCTTCGCTTTGCTCCTGCTCACAAAAAATAAGCAAAGGCAATCAAAAAATTGACCCGGCAAACCCAGACTTGTCCGCTGGAAATTTTAAACTCGATTCTTTACCAGAGTCAGAAATTAATATCCCCATACAGATTAATCTGAAGCCCATGTATGCCATGGCAGATAAAAGTGTGGATACGGTTTTTAATTCTCCCGGTTACCCCGACAAATGGATACAGGATGGATGCGACTCAAGATACAAATATGAATTCCGCCGTAGTCCGTTAAAAATAACCGGCGCTGGCAATACATTGAATATTGGATTTACAGGATTTTATAGAATTATCGGCTCTACCCGGATTTGTGTGAACGGCACTGTAATTTCTCCCTGGACACCCGAATGTAGCTGTGGATTTGGCAAAGAAGCTGAACGAAGAGTAGAAGTTTCGCTATCTAATTCACTCACTGTTTCCCCAGACTACAAAGTAAAATTAGCCGTAAAAAGAAATGAACCCAAGCCATTGGATAAATGTGAAGTATGTTTCTGGGGGCAGGATATTACTAAACAAGTGATGAAAGGGTTAATTGAAGAATTGGATGCTTCTAAAAAAGATATGGAGAAAACGTATGGTTCTGTGGATCTGAAACCCTACTTCCAGCAAGTATGGGACAAACTTAATCTTAACTACAATCTCTACAACTTGGGATGGTTGCAGATGAACCCACAAAAATTCCGTATCAATAATTTATTTATAAAAAATGATTCACTCAACGTTTTTCTTGGATTAACAGCAAAACCTTATATCAGTTTTGAACAACCAACCGATAAAATTTCAAAGCTTCCCAACCTGGGGCCTTTTAGCAGGCAACAGGGATTTTCCATCTTTTTAGATGCGGTGCTGAATTATGACTCCTTAAGTGCTATTATGAACAGTCAGGCAAAAGGAAAAGAGTTTGATTTTAAAAAAGGATTTATCAAAAAGAAATTTATTATTGAAGATTGCAGTGTATACGGTGGTGGATTTGACAAAATGGTAATAAAGGTGAAATTCACCGGTACAAATGACGGCGTAGTTTATTTAACCGGTAAACCCGTTTATGATGATGATAATAAAACAATTGAAGTCGAAGACATTGATTTCGACATTAAATCAAAAAATATTTTATTAGGCTCCGCTGATTGGTTATTCGACAAAAAAATAACCAAAGAAATAACAAAGTATGCCCGCTTTGATTTGAAAGACTATATCGACTCTGCCAAAATTACAATCAACGAACAGTTAAATCAGGAATGGTACACCGGCATAAGAAGTGTGGGAAATATCAAAGACATGAAACTTATTAAAGTTTATCCTATGGAAAAGCATCTTGTTATTAGAAGTAACTGTACGGGTAACCTTGCCGTTAAAGTGGAGTCAATCGATTTCAGTCTTTAATATCATCTGTATACTCATCAGGCAATGATGCTTTGAAAGAGAAATTGCGTTGTGCTATATAGCTGAACATAATTACAATACAAATTGTTATTATTTGCGCAAAAATTGGATACACATAAAATTTTTCGACCATAATTTTTAATAGCAGATAATTGATAAAGAGATTAAACAAGCAAACCAGCAAATACCGGAAAAGCTGAATCCTACCCTTCATGTTGGAATCATTAAAAACTACGTACTTCGACATAAAGAATCCAACCGGAAAAGTCACACAAAAAGATAAGAACAATGCTGCGTTATGGCCTTCAAAAGCAAAGAATCCAAAATGAAAGACTTTCTCTGCAAAAATGTATTTAAAAGCAATATAATAGACAATGAGACCAAGCAATGTATTCCCACCACCCGAAGCTGCATATCGAAAGGTTTGAATATTCATTAGCCTCTTAAAAGGAGGATAAAAAAAATCAATAATCGGGAGCACAAAATCCCTGGCACTATGTATATGTCTACGCACTAGTCTTGCAAATGTACTATTGAAATGGTAATTAAGGAATTAGCAATTGGGTTTCGTAAATTTGCCGACTAAACACCCATTGGATGAGTATAGTAATAGAGATAAAGACACATATCGCAAAAGCCCTGAAAGACCTTTTTGATGTTGAAGTAGCTGAACAAAGCTTAACGATCAATACGACAAAACCAGAATTTGAAGGCGATTATACATTGGTGATGTTTTCCTTTATTAAGGAATTAAAAAAATCGCCGGAAGATCTTGGTGCAGCAATTGGCAAAGCACTGGAAACTACGAACCCTGAAATCTTTACAGCACATAATACAATAAAAGGGTTTTTGAACCTTACCATAGCAGATACATACTGGTTAAGCTTTCTGGAAAAAAATTATGCAAATCAACAATTTGGTTCTTCGCCGGCTAACGGGAAGAAAGTAATGGTTGAATACTCATCTCCCAATACAAATAAACCTATTCATCTTGGCCATTTACGAAATAATTTTCTGGGATGGAGTGTAGCACAAATGCTTAAAGAAAGTGGATATGAAACTATTAAAAGTTGTATTGTAAACGACAGAGGTATTCATATTTGTAAAAGTATGATCGCCTGGCAACAATTTGCTGATGGTGCAACTCCACAATCAACCCAGACAAAAGGCGATCATTTTGTTGGTGAATACTATGTTCGTTTTAATGATGAATATAAAAAGCAGGTGGAAGAATTGATAGCTGGCGGAATGACAAAAGAGGTTGCTGAAAAAGAAGCTTCAATTATGAAAGGAACACAACAGATGTTATTGGATTGGGAAGCTGGTAAACCTGAAGTGATAGAGCTTTGGAAAAAAATGAATGGCTGGGTTTATGAAGGGTTTGATGTAACCTATAAAAGAATAGGCTCCGACTTTGCAAAAATGTATTATGAAAGTGATACTTATTTATTAGGTAAAACATTTGTTGAAGAAGGTCTGAAGCAAGGCATTTTCTTTAAAAAAGAGGATGGCAGTGTATGGATAGATCTTACAGAAGATGGATTAGATGAAAAACTGGTATTGAGAAAGGATGGGACATCTGTATATATTACACAGGACTTAGGTTTAGCCCAGGAAAAATATGAGGACTTCAAATATGATCAAAGCTTGTATGTAATCGCTGATGAACAGAATTATCATATGAAAGTGTTGAAGCTCATCTTACAAAAGTTTAAAAAACCTTATGCTGATGGCATTTTTCATTTGAGCTATGGCATGGTGGAACTGCCAAGTGGCAGAATGAAAAGCAGAGAAGGTACTGTAGTAGATGCTGATGAAATGATTGAAGAGATGGTGAACGTAGCAAAAAACAAAACAGAGGAGCTGGGAAAAGTAAAAGACTTTTCGGCCGAAGAATTGAATGAATTATATGATATTATTGCACTGGGTGCATTAAAATTTTTCTTATTAAGAGTTGATCCCAAAAAGAGAATGATTTTCAACCCGGAAGAGTCGATAGATTTTCATGGATTCACCGGGCCTTTTGTACAATATACTCATGCAAGGATTAAGTCTATACTTCGTAAGGAATCAGAAGTTAGGAGTCAGGAGTCCGAAGCCAGGAGTCTGTTAAAGTTGGAAAAGGACTTGATAATGTTACTGGAGCAGTATCCTGCAACAATTGAACAGGCTGTTACCGAACACAATCCTTCTGTTATCGCCATCTATGTTTTCAATGTAGCAAAATTGTTCAATAGCTTTTATGCCGAACATTCAGTAATGAAAGCCGAATCAGATGAAAAGAAACAATTGCGTTTACATATTGCCGGCATGACAGCAAATGTAATTGCATCTGGCATGGGGTTACTTGGGATAAAAGTGCCGGAGAGAATGTAGGCTAAGAGTTTAAAGAAGTAAAAGAGAAAAGGAGACAGAGAAATGAATTTTCACATTTACTCTTTGCCTCCTTTTCTCTTTGTTTCTCTTAGCTAAATATTTTACATGCCAGCCATCATCTTCTTTTGTTTCAAATTTGCCAAAGAAGGATCTTTCTGTATAGCAATATCACAAAGTTTTGTACCTTTTTCTGTGTTTACTTTTCCGCCTTTTTTCTGGTAAGCCATGCCAATCATATAAAGTGAAGTATAACTTTCCTTGTCATACTCAAGTACTTTATCCCAGTACTCTATAGCCTGATCAAATTTGCCTTTATAATAATAAGCTTCAGCAACCATATTAAGAATGTTCATATCGCTTGGCTTTCTCTTCAGTATCTCATTCAACATAGCTACACCCTGGTCAAGATCACCAACATTAAGATAAGCGATAGCAAGATTCTCCAGATAATCATTGTCTTTTTTCAACCCCTTTTCACCTGCTTCAAGCATATATTTCAACGCATCCTTATCATTATTCATAGCATAAAAGATAAGACTGAGTTCATAAATCCAGTAGCTTTCTGTTGGCTTTAATTCGATTGCTTTTTTGAAATAAGGAACGGCTAATTTATAATTCATCATATCTGCATAGCTATGTGCTATAAGATATGGCACTTCTGCATTTGAAGGATCTTCGTTTGCAGCTTCGTTTAAGTATTTTATAGCTTCTCCATAATTATCCATATCATAATTTACACGACCAATAAAGTATGCTACCTTTTCAGATGGATCTGCTTTCTTTAATTTATTGGCATACAGAATTACATCTTCTTTCTGTTTTAATTGAAATGACAAGGTAAGTATTTGCTTAAAATTGACAGCTGTTTCCTCCCCCATCGATACCAGTTTAATAAACATTTCTCTCGCCTTAGCATAGCGTCGAAGATCAAGATAAACAAATGCTAATTCAGTATTAATAGGAATACTTTTCTCATCGTAACTGATTGCTTTTTCAAAATTCTTTAACGACTCCAGCTTACGGCCATTTTGCTTTTCTACTAAACCTTTTTGCAGAAAATAATCGCCACTATCCACTTTAGGCAATGCTTCTATATTCGTAAAGGAATTCTGAGCTTTTGCTGATGTTATCATCAACAATAAAGCAAATATTAAAAAGTTGCGGGTCATAGGGTTTTAATTTGGATTGGATTTAAATTGCTACTCATATGCAAGATATATTTTGCCTTATTGTAATCAAAGATTAACCAAAAATTATTGTGCTAATATCGTTCCAAATTGGTATTATTTCAGAATTATTCCGGAAAGTGCTGGTAAATTTACTGTAACTGTGTAAAGTTTTTGATTCTTATCAACTAAATCACATCTGATATCCGGGTTAAAGACATCTCCGGTGCCCCAGTAAAGTTTGGCATCGCTATTAAACAATTCCTTTGTGTAAACTTTTGAACAGTTTTCAATTTGCCAATCCAATCGTACGACCGGGGTCATATTTAAAATAACTAAAAGGTCATCTGCAGGTAGCTTTCCTTTTCTTTTAAAAACTATTACTGACTCCGCTCTATGGCTGAGATCAACCCATTCAAAGCCTTCTTTTTTAAATTGATTAAAATGTAGTGCTGATTCAGCTTTGAGTAATTTATTAAGATCGGTAATGCAATTTTTTAATAACCGGTGACAATCGAATTGCAATAACTCCCATTGTAACTCAGATTTATAATTCCACTCACTTGTTTGTCCGAACTCATTTCCCATAAATAGAAGCCTTGCACCCGGATGTGTCCACATATAGGTATACATCAAACGAAGATTTGCAAATTTCTGCCATTCATCTCCCGGCACTTTATACAACATCGGGCTTTTACCATGTACTACCTCATCATGGCTGAAGGGTAACATGAAATTTTCATCATAATAATACATCATACTAAATGAAAACTTATCTTGATGGTCCTTTCGCATTAATGGATCCAATTTAAAATAATCCAATGTATCATGCATCCAACCCATCATCCACTTCATTCCAAACCCCAGACCGTCATCATATGTTGGCCTAGAAATTCCAGGCCAATCGGTTGCTTCTTCAGCAATCGTTTGTACATCAGGGAAATCTCTGTAGATAGTATGATTAAGGTCTTTGATAAATTCAATAGCTTCAATATTTCCATTACCTCCAAATTCATTTGGTTCCCATTCTCCTTCTTCTCTTGAGTAATCCAATTTAAGCATAGAGCTTACTGCATCTACTCTGATTCCATCGATATGAAAAAGATCGAACCAATATCTGGCACTGCTGATTAAAAATGATTTTACTTCCCCCCTTTTGTAATTGAAAATATAACTTTTCCAATCGGGATGATAACCCTTACGCATATCAGCATACTCATAGGTATGATTGCCATCAAACAGGTATAAGCCATGAGCATCGTAAGGAAAATGCGAAGGCACCCAATCAAGTATAACACCAATATCTTCCTGATGAAAAGCATCTATTAATCGCATCAACCCTTGGGGATCTCCAAACCTGGAAGTTGCTGCAAAAAAACCTGTACATTGATAGCCCCAACTGCCATCAAAAGGATGTTCCATTACTGGCATAAATTCCACATGGGTAAATCCTAATTCTTTTACATACGGAACTAAACGTTCCACCATCTGATCATACGTATTATAGCTTTCCTCATCATTTTTATCAGGTCGCTGCCAGCTTGCCAAATGCACTTCATATACACTCCAGGGTGCATCTAATGAATTTCTTTCTTTTCTTTTCTTCATCCAGGCACTATCCTTCCATTCATAATACATATCCCAGGTAATGCTTGCCGTTTGTGGTCGTTTTTCCCAGAAATTAGCAAAGGGATCGCCTTTGTCAATTTTACTATTTCCAAATCCTATAATATGGTATTTATAAGCTTCGCCTAATTTAAACCCAGGAATAAACCCTTCCCAAATACCACTTTTATCCCATCTGGGATTTAATTCGTATTGGTTGTTCTTCCAATCATTAAAATTTCCTTTTACTGAAACGGCTGTTGCATTGGGTGCCCATACACAGAAATACATCCCCCATCTATCGTTTACCTGAATAGAGTGAGCACCAAATTTTTTATAGAGTTGATAATTGGCACCATTTTGATAATTTGTTACATCTTCTTCTGTTAGCAGCGAATAATTCCAAACCAGTTTGGTAGTATCAATGAAATTATTGTCTTCATATTTTTTTATGGTGCCCAAAATGCCTGACTTTCTTTAAAGATAAGCATCTGTATGTTGAACTGAACAACGGACTATTCTATTTAATAAATAAAGTGATTTGAGATTCTGAAAAATACTAAATAACAAATCCATTTGGAATAACAGCTCCTTTTTTCACGACAACAATACCGTCTTTGACTGCATATAAAGCATGATCAACATTTTCAATATGTGTACCGCCATTTATGCGTACATCATTACCTATTCTTACATTTTTATCAAGAATTGCATTTTTGATATAACAACGGTCGCCAACACCTAGTAACGGAAGTCCATTTGCAGACACATCAGCAATATCATTAAGTGTTTCATAATAGTCGCTACCCATCATATATGTACTAACAACAGTACTTCCATTGCCAATTCGGGATCTGATACCAATTACACTGCCCTCTACTCTCGAAGCATGTATGATAGATCCCTCAGCTATTAATGTTCTTTCCAGCGTTGTGCCACTAATTTTTGCTGGAGGCAACATACGGGGTCTTGTATATATATTTCTATCGTTATCAAAAAGATTAAACAACGGAATTTCCTTGGTAAGATCAAGATTTGCCTCAAAAAATGAATAGATATTACCAATATCAGTCCAATACCCATCATATTGGTAACTGGCCACTTTATACTTATCAATAGAGTTTGGAATAACCTCTTTACCAAAATCGGTTGCATCTTTATATTCCTCTCTTAATAATGCATAAAGCAACTTTGTATTAAAAATATAAATCCCCATAGAAGCCAGGTAGTTTCTACCAGCACCCCGCATCATATCGCCGGTTTCGCTTATCCAGTCTGGTAGTAATTCTTTGTTTGGCTTTTCAATAAATGACTTTATTAATCCATCGCCAGATTTTAAAATACCAAACTCCGGTGCTTCTCTATCAGTAACCGGAATTGTTGCTACTGAAATATCAGCGCCTAATTGTTTATGGTTATCCAGCATTTCAGCAAAATCCATCTGGTATAACTGATCGCCGGATAGAATTAAAATATATTCACTTTCAAATGGTTCTATATGACGTAAGCCCTGTCTTACAGCATCAGCTGTTCCTTGATACCACGTTGGATTATCTGGTGTTTGCTCTGCAGCAAGTATATCTACAAAAGCCCTGCTGAATGCACTGAAGTGATAAGTATTTTTAATATGCCGGTTTAATGAGGCTGAATTAAATTGTGTTAAGACAAACATTCTACCTACACCATTATTTAAACAATTTGAAATAGGAATATCTACCAACCTGTATTTACCAGCAATTGGAACAGCCGGTTTTGAACGGGTGGCTGTTAATGGGAATAATCTTGAACCGGCACCTCCACCTAAAATAATAGCCAGCATTTCTTTTGAATGTGTAATCGTCTTGATTGCCATAATTTAATTATTTATTTGAGCGACTTATATAAATCGATGTACTGCTGTGCTGAGTTGTCCCAAGAATGATCAATAGTCATCATATGGCCTCGCATCCAGGTATAAAGGTCAGGTTTATTATTGTATAAGTCAATAGCCCTGCCAACCGAATATGTAATATCACTTACACTTGCCTGATCAAAACGAATTCCGAATCCTTGATCATCTCCCATATCAGTAACAGTATCTCTTAATCCACCTATACTCCTTACCATTGGAACAGTTCCATACCTTAAAGCATACATTTGGTTTAATCCACATGGCTCCACCCTGCTGGGCATTAACAAAAAGTCGGAACCAGCATACATTAAATGGCTTAGCGGTTCACTATAACCGATATAAGAATTGAAGTAACCCCCGAATTTATGTTTCATCTGATCTAATTGGTCTTCCAAATGAGGATCACCAGATCCAAGTACCAGAAAATTGGCATGCCCATTATGCTGATAAATAGATTCACTAATAGCTTCAGGCAATAGATCTGCGGATTTCTCACCAACCAATCTACCTATAAATGAAATAAGTGGCTTATCGGGATCCAAACCAAATTTACCTGCCAGTTCTTTTTTATTTTTTCTCTTCCCTTTTTCAACTAATTCTTTGTCGTAATTTTTTGCAATGAGGCTATCAGTTAACGGATCCCAAACCTGCGTATCAATTCCATTTAAAATGCCTCTACTTTTTCCCTGTTCAAATTGAAACAAATTTTCCAAACCATTTGCAGAGTCCTTTAATTCATCCATATAACTATTACTGACAGTTGTCACTTTCCAGGCACATTTTACTGCAGATGCTAATGGGTTTATTGTTTTATCCCAATCCAGCATACCCCATTTCCAACTATCAAATGATGGTAGTAAATAATATTGATCCCAACCAATCCATCCCTGATACTGTGCATTGTGAATAGTAAATACAGAAGGAATATCAGCCAGCTTTTCCCGAAACTCAAGTGCATATTTCATAAAAAAAGGAATCAGTCCTGTATGATGATCATGACAATGAATCACATCAGGTTTATGGGACCATTTATTAATCCAATCACAAACTGCTACCTGAAAAGATAGAAATCTTTGTGTGTCATCATCATAACCATAAACTTTTTCTCTGTCAAGCAACCCATTTATATCTACTAAATAAAGATCAAATCCAAGTTTATTTGTTTTCTCTTTTATGATGCTGTAATGAAAAAAATGTGAACCGGTATGTTGTCCACCTTCATGCACTAGCTCCCATTGATTATCGTATAAGAATTTAGTACGATACATTGGCATTACCACTTTTACAACATTTCCTAACTCTGCCTGATATTTTGGTAAAGCACCAACTACATCTCCCAATCCGCCAACTTTCGCTACGGGATAACATTCTGCTGCTATATGTACGATTTCCATAATCTATTTATAAATATTTTTTTGAAATATAGGTTGTTTAAAGGTGAAAACAAAAAGAGTAAAATTGAATTAATATAAGTTTCTACTCTCCAATTTAACTATAATTGAATTTAATCTTTTCTTTTACATTGTCCAATATTAGAATTAAGTGTTTTCATACATAAAAGAAAAATGTTATAATTTCAGCACCTTATTAAAAAACTAAAAGATTATTATGAGTCAGGAAACAAATATAATGGCAGATACTAAGCAACCAACAAATTTTGGAGCATTGGGAACTCTAGTAACAGTTTTTTTCTTTTGGGGTTTTATAGCTGCTGGCAATAGTGTTTTCATTCCATTTTGTAAGCACTATTTCAATCTGGATCAGTTTCAGAGCCAGTTGATAGACTTCGCATTTTATACAGCTTATTATATTGGAGCATTATTATTATTCATTTTTGGGACAATAGGTGGCAAAGACCTGGTTGGGAAATGGGGATATAAAAAGAGTATTGTTTATGGCTTACTCTTTTCAGCTTTAGGAGCTGCTGCAATGATTTTGGCTGTAAATGGAAATAGCTTTTCCGGAATGTTAGTTGGTTTATTCATCGTTGCACTTGGTTTTTCATTACAGCAAACCGCTGCTCAACCATTTACTATAGCCATAGGCGATCCTGCAACTGGAGCAGCCAGGGTTACATTAGGCGGAGCGGTTAATTCATTTGGCACTTCCATTGGCCCATTGGTAGTTGCATTGGCATTATTTGGGACTACTGCGGCCATTACAGATGAACAAATTGCATCTCTTAGTCTATCTAAAGTGATTGTTCTATATGTGGGAGTAGGTGCTTTATTTTTAAGTGCTGCTGCCTTATTTAATTTCTCGAAAAAAGTACCTGCTGGTATTATAGTTGAAAAAACAGAAAGTGGAAACAAGGCGTTGGTGATGCTGCTAATCATGACAGTTTTATTGGGAGCGATGTTTGTTCCTGTATTTGGTACATATAAAAACCAATTGGTAAATCCATCAGAAGCCGAACAAAAAGCTTTAGAAATGTATCGTCTTCGCTGGCTACTTGGTGCATTAGCTGTGGTAGTTATTGGTCTTTTGGCTTCAAACCTTAGTGCAAAGAAAAGACCAGACGGATGGGGGGCTATGCGATACCCACAGTTAGTACTGGGCATGTTGGGCATATTTACCTATGTAGGTGTTGAAGTTGCTGTTGGTAGTAATCTTGGCGAGTTATTAAAACAAAAAGAATTTGGTTCGTTATCCGCATCTCAGGCTACACCTTATATTATGATGTATTGGGGAAGTTTGATGATCGGACGATGGACCGGAGCAGTAGGCGCATTCAATTTCAGCAAATCCAGAAAGCAACTTTTACAGGTTGTAGTTCCATTAATCGCATTTGGAATTCTTATACTTATCATCTACCTGTCGAACTATAATGTATCTGCCTTATACTATTATATAATATGTGTAGTAGTGATGATTGCAGCTTTTTTCTTAAGTAAAGACAGACCAGTACAAACATTATTAATATTTAGCTTGCTGGGTATAGCAGGAATGGCAATTGGCTTATTATCAACCGGCACAGTAGCTATTTATGCATTCCTAAGTGCAGGACTGTGCTGCTCTATTATGTGGCCATCAATTTTTAGTTTATCTATTGCTGGGCTTGGAAAATATGAATCGCAAGGCTCGGCCTTTTTAATTATGATGATTCTCGGAGGAGGTATTATTCCACCTATTCAAGGAAAACTTGCAGATATTATTGGCATACATCAATCTTATATTATTGCAGCAATTTGCTTTGCTTACCTCGCCTTGTTTGCATTCCTGGTAAAAGGTATTTTGCGTAAACAAGGAATTGATTATGATGCTGAAATAAGCAGCGGCGGACATTAATAAACTAAACCCATAAATAAACATGTCAGATTTTGCTATAGGAGTAGACATTGGTGGAACAAACACAAAGTTTGGAATTGTTGATCAGCAAGGAAATATCTTAATCCAAGATAGGATGCTGACAAATGCTGGAGACGATGTGCAAGATTTCATTGATGAATTACATCAAAAGCTTTTGCCAATGATAGAAAAATCAGGTGGCATTGAGAAGTTTATTGGAATAGGTGTTGGTGCACCCAATGGAAATTTTTACTCTGGGAATATTGAGTATGCAGCTAACCTAAAATGGAAGGGAATTATTCCGTTTTCAAAACTAACAAGTGAAAAATTCGGGCTACCAGTAAAACTTACAAATGATGCTAATGCAGCAGCAATGGGAGAAATGAAGTATGGTTGCGCTAAAGGAATGAAACACTTTATTACAATCACTTTAGGTACTGGAGTTGGCAGCGGTATTGTTATTGATGGAAATATAGTACTTGGCCATGATGGCTTTGCAGGAGAATTAGGACATACAATTATACGACCAGGGGGAAGATTACATAAAGGCACAGGTATCCGTGGTACATTAGAATCCTATGCATCTGCAACAGGTGTAAGAGAAACTGCTTTAGAAATGTTATCTGATAATCCAACTATAAAAAGTACGTTAAGAGAGGTTTCAATCAATGACCTTACAAGTCACACCGTTTTTGAAGCTGCAATTAAAGGAGATAAAATTGCCAATGATATCTTCGACTATACCGGTCAAATTTTAGGAGAGGCTTTAGCAAATTTTGTAATGTTCTCTTCTCCTGAAGCTATTGTATTATTTGGTGGACTCACAAAAGCTGGTGAATTAATATTAAACCCAACCAAAAAAGCAATGGAAGCAATGCTTGTCGAAAACTTTAAGAATAAAGTAAAAATACTTTTTAGTGATTTGAAAGAGGCAGATGCTGCAATTCTCGGAGCAAGTGCTTTAGTTTGGTAAACTATAGATGAGTTTCTACAAAAAATGCCTTGATAAATCAAGGCATTTTTCATTATAGGCAAATGCTTTAAAATGCTTTCTTTGGTTGTTCATTAGTCTTCGACTTAACAAGATTTTGCTGATTAATCATATCAGTCATCACTTTCATAGTTTGATCCAGATAAATATCTTTTTGCAACGATTTTAGCCATAGCTGAAATCTATCCTGTTTGCTCTTATCATTTTCCCATTTGTTCTCTTCATTTTTCAATGCTGAAACATCTAACTCTTTTGAAAGTTTTTGCAATGCGCTAAGCTTATTAATAACAACATCTATTTCTTTTTGTTCCTTTGTGTATTTATCTAATTGCAAAGAATATTCTTTATCCCGCTGAATAGAAAGCCATTCTGTATACTTTTTTATTAGACTAAAAGTACTATCCCTTTGTAACCGATTTTCGCTCAAATTTTGAATTGTCTTCAAGTCATATCCAGGATCCAGTGTTTTATAAGTAGCCTTACTAATTTCATCCCATGGTAAAGCATCTTTATCATCCTTTTCTCTCACTTTAAGATATTCTAGTTGATCAGGCAATACAACATCAGACTTTACACCTTCTAATTGTGTAGAACCTCCATTAATACGATAAAACTTCTGTAAAGTGAGCTTTACTGTCCCAAGTTCAGCACTTGATAATGAAAATCCGTTTTCGTCCAATCCAATATTTCTTTGTACTGTTCCTTTTCCATAAGTAGAGGTACTGCCAATAATAACGCCCCTTCCATAATCTTGAATTGCAGCGGCAAATATTTCAGATGCTGATGCGCTAAATTCATTAACCATGACTGCCAATGGGCCAGTATATAAAACATTACGATCCTTGTCTTTTAAAACACTTGCATTGTTCTCTCTATCTTTTACCTGCACAATAGGTCCATCTTCAATAAACAATCCCGCCATTTGAACTACATCATACAAAGATCCTCCTCCATTATTTCTCAGATCAAGTACAATGCCATCCACTTTTTCTTCTTTCAGTTTTTTTACTTCCATTGCAACATCGGTGAAACTTCTATTTCCATTTGGCCGATCAAAGTCAGCATAGAATTCAGGTAAAAAGATGTACCCAATTTTTGATGTTTCATTTTTAACAATTGCACTTCTGGCAAACGTCTCATCCTGTACAATTTCATCTCTTATAATAGAGACAACTTTTAAAGCTCCATCTTGCTTCCGTATTGTTAGATTTACTTCTGTCCCTTTTTTACCTCTGATGATTTTAACAGCATCTGTAACGATATAGCCAGTTAGATCTACAGGTTCTTCTTTACCCTGAGCCACTTTAATAATTAAATCTCCAGCTTGTATTTCGCCAGACTTCCAAGCAGGACTTCCAGTTATAACACTAGCAATTTTTATATTTCCATCTTCATATTGAAGTGATGCTCCGATGCCATAAAAACGACCACTCATTTCTTCATCAAAATATCTTTTATCTACTGGAGGAAAGAACTCTGAATGCGGATCCATTGTAGTGGTTATCGCATTTACAAATAGATTAAACTTATCATCATTACTGAACTTTAATTTGTAACGGTCAAATGTTCTGTCCATCACTTTTCTAACTTTCTCTCTTGCTTCTGATTCAAGTTCTTTGTCAGTCTTTATTACAAATCCTTCTTTCCCTTTGTTTTTCTCTCTAGCCTCAAGCAAGTCAACATAACGTTCTAGTGTCATGTATTTCAATTTTTTTCTCCATTGGTCTCTTCTTTCATCTTCTGAAACCGGATAGTTATATTTTTCTGCATCAAGCACAATTGATTCATCAATGGTGAAATCAAACGGCTTTAAAAGATATTCATTAACAATTAAAGAAGCTTCTGTCATTCTTGTAGTAAATAAATTCCCAGCTGCGAGAAAAAATGCAATTGGAGCCCCTTTTATTTCTTCATCAATTTTAGTTTCATAAACTTTTAGTTTTTCAATGTCACTTTGCATTAAAATATTCTTCTCAGGATTGAGATCATTGATATACTTATTGAAAATCTTTTTAGAGAAATCATCATTAATATCTTGTGGATTATAATGGGCTTGTTTTAACATCTCCCCTACCAACTTTAGAATCTGTTCGTATTTATCAGGTGGATTAGCACCATTTTTTGTGCTATTGCCCATTGATTTAAAAGCAAGAAATGAAGCCGCTACTACTACAAGAATTACTATAGGAAGTCTTTTCATATTCAAAAGATATTTTAATGTCTTAGACATAATCCAAAAATAATGCAAAAAGCTTGTTTTTCTTAGGTTTATACGCTTTTAACAACAGTTTTGGAAGAACGGTAAAAAATACTAAGTAAAAATGCAAGACATTAAAAACTTATAAATATTTCATTATCGCTTCTTTTATTTTTACCGAAATGTCATTTTACCTATTTTTGCAATCCGAAATAGTCACCTTCGGAAAAAAGTGGTGTGCAAAAATGGTGGTTATAGCTCAGTTGGTTAGAGCATCAGATTGTGATTCTGAGGGTCGCCGGTTCGAGCCCGGTTAGCCACCCCAAAAGACCCCGTTTCAAACGAGACGGGGTTTGTTTTTCCAGATTAAAAAATCAAAATGAGTTATTGGTTTCTTCTATTCCCGATTATTTCTGCTTTTATTGGCTGGATTACAAACTGGGTAGCAATTAAAATGTTATTCCATCCAAAAACTCCAAAAAAAATTATAGGAATTACATTTCAAGGAATATTTCCAAAACGACAACAAAAATTTGCTGAACAGCTGGGCAAACTTGTGAGTAAAGAATTCCTTTCTTTTGATGATATAGAAGACAAAATCAGTAATCCAGAAAATCTGAAAAAGATAATGCCATTAATAGAAACACATATTGACGATTTTTTAAGAATCAGACTTAAAGATGAAATGCCAGTCATCAGTATGTTTATTGGAGATAAAACTATAGTTAATTTAAAGACAACTTTCATGAAAGAGATTGAAACGTTGTTACCAATTGTAATGAAACAATATGCTGCCAACCTTAAAACTGAATTGGACCTCGAACAAATTGTAGTTACTAAAGTTGCAGCTTTCTCATCTGATAAATTAGAGGAAGTACTTTACCAAATCATGTCAAAAGAATTCAGGTTTGTAGAAATAATAGGCGCTATTATCGGCTTCTTAATTGGAACTTTACAAGTAGTTTTCACTTATTTTATAAATAAGGCTTAAATATCTGAACAATTACCACTTATAATTGTCATTTACAGTTCATCAAGTAGGGTAAAGTATTAAAGCAAGTTCATACACCTTTTCCCGTCTAAATATCAAATCAAAAAAATGAGACCTGTATTATTCCTTTTGTATTCATTATTAATTAGTTATGTATCAATTGCCCAGTACCCAGGTGGCAGTGGAAGACCCGGTGGGGCTACTCCAAAGATGACGGGTACCATGTATGGAAAAATAGTAGAAGGCACAACTTCAAAACCAATTGGTTATGCCTCTGTACAATTACTACAAGACAAATTTGACTCTGTTACAAAAAAAATGGTTAAAGATGTAGTAATAAATGGGATGTTAACGGAAAGTAATGGTGACTTCAGACTTGAAAATGTACCAGTGTTTGGAAAATTAAAACTTCGGATATCAGTAGTTGGGTTTAAACCTTATGAACAACCCGTTTCCTTTGATATTAAAAGACCAGAAGGTGGTGGAGCCCCTGATATGAGTGCAATGATGAATGCACTTGATAAAGACCTTGGGAATATTGCTATAACAATAGAAGAGAAAATGCTCGAAAATGTAACTATAACAAGTGAAAAACCAGGTTTACAGTTAGGAATAGATCGTAAAGTTTTTAGTGTAGATAAAAATATTGTTTCGGCTGGAGGTACAGCAGTAGATGTAATGAGAAATGTTCCTTCATTAAATGTAGACATTGATGGAAATGTTTCGTTAAGAAATAATTCACCACAAATATTTGTAGATGGAAGACCAACAACTATGGAGTTGGACCAAATTCCAGCAGATGCAATAGAAAGTGTTGAAATAATTACCAACCCTTCTGCTAAGTTTGATGCATCTGGCGGAACAGCCGGCATCTTAAATATAATATTAAAAAAGAATAGAAAAGTAGGTTACAATGGTAGTCTTCGTACAAATATTGACAGCCGTGCTCAAGTTGGTTTTGGAGGAGATATTAATGTACGGCAAAATAAAGTAAATGCATTTGCCAGTATTAATTATAACCAAAGGCTCTCTAAAAGTTTTGGAACGACAGATAGAACAACATTTGGCTCTTCCTCTACGATTGTAAGTAAGCAAATAGATACATCAAACTTCAGTGGGAATTTTACATTTGGAAGAGCTGGTATAGATTATTTTATTAGTAACAGATCCACATTATCTGCCAACTATAGCATTGCTGGTGGAAAATTTGATCCATTTTCCAGCAATACTTTGCTCACTAATACGACTGGCGCCTCTACATCTGCATCAAAAACTATACGATTATCTAATTCAAACAGGGAATTTAATAGAAGTGGCGGATCGGTAAGTTTCAAACACAATTTCCCTCAGCCAGGCAGAGAATTTACTGCCGATATAAACTATAGAGAAAGAAAAGGTCCAAGCGACAATCTTATATCTACAATATTTTTTAAAGATGATCTTACAACAATTGATAGTATCGGAAATCAACGACAAATTGGTGATGGGAAAAGTAAGGATTTTACCTTCCAGGCAGATTATGTGAATCCGATAAATGAAAATTCAAAAATGGAATTTGGTATCAGAGCTTCATTTGAACAAGACATAAATTATAATGGCTTTTATAATGTTGATAAAATTAGCGGACAGATAAATCCAAATGCTACATCATTTATTGATTATAAAAGTAATGACAGAGTATTAGCTGCATATGGAACGTACAGTAATAAAATTAATAATTTTGGATACCAACTTGGTTTAAGAGCAGAAAGTTCAAATTATAAAGGTGACCTTTTAACTACCAACGAAAAATTCAACATAGATTATCCAATTAGTTTATTTCCAAGTGTGTTTGTAAGTCAAAAATTAAAAGCTAACCAGGAACTTCAGATTAATTATACAAGAAGAATTAATCGTCCTAACTTCTGGCAATTAACACCATTTCTAGATTCATCAGATATACTTAATCCAAGAATTGGCAATCCAAGATTACAACCGGAATTTACAAATTCTATGGAATTATCTTACCAAAAGATTTTTAAAAATAAAGACAACTTCCTTGCTTCAATATATTATAAAAACACAAATAATCTTATAACTACTTTTCAAGAAACATTGCCTTCAATAGCAAATGGCAAAGACCAGTTGTTAACAAAATATATTAATGCTAATTCCAGCTATATAACAGGTTTGGAATTAACAATGAGAAACAACATTACAAAATGGTGGGAATTGACAACAAATTTCAATCTTTTTACTTCAAAAATCACTTTGGACGACCCTTCATTAAATCAAGATCAATTTGCAAGCTGGTTTACGAAAATAAATAACACATTTAAAGTTTCAAAAAATCTTAGTATCCAATTATCAGGAAGTTACCAATCTAAAACAGTTTTACCTCCTGGTGGTGGTGGTGGTGGTAGATACGGTGGAATGTTTGGCCAAACTTCTTCTGCACAAGGTTATGTAAATCCGGTTTATTATATTGATGCGGCTGTAAGATATACGTTTCTTAAAGAAAATAGAGGCTCTTTATCACTTAACATGAGCGATGTATTCCGTACCAGAATTTCTGATATTCACTCTGAATCTGCAATATTTATTCAAGATGTTTCTCGCAGAAGAGATCCACAGATTTTAAGGTTGAATTTTAGCTGGCGTTTTGGAAAGTTTGATGCTTCCTTATTTAAGAGAAAAAATAATAAACAACAAGGCGATCAGGGTGGAATGGAAATGGGAATGTAATATTTAAATAATAGAAAATAAACAGAAGAGGTTTTACAATTTGTAAAGCCTTTTCTGTTTGGATAATAAAGGAATAACCTGATTTTTCGAATCAAAGAAATGCAACAATCCATGTACAAATCCGTTTCTTTGTGATTAATTGATTAATTAGTTTGAAAAAAATATTTTTTACTGTTACAAACGATTTAACCTACGACCAGCGAATGCATCGAATATGCACTTCATTGGCTCAAAACGGTTACAATATAACATTGGTTGGTTATAATAAACCGTCTTCACTTCCACTCACGAAAAAAAAATTCAAACAAAAAAGAATACATTGCTGGTTTTTAAGAGGGAAAATATTTTATGCAGAATATAATTTTCGTTTATTTCTGTATTTAATCTTTAAAAAAATGGATGCCATTTGTGCTATTGACCTCGATACAATTATTCCTTGTCTTAATATTTCACGATTAAAAAAAATACCAAGAATATATGACGCTCATGAATTATTTACAGGTTTAAAGGAAGTAATTGAAAGGCCAAAAGTCAAAAGAATATGGGAGAATGTTGAAAAAAAAACAGTGCCGAAATATCCGTATGGATATACAGTTAGTGAAAGTATTGCAGAAGTGTTTTATAAGAAATATAATGTTTCTTATAAGGCTATCAGAAACATTCCGCTACTCAAACCTCTTTCAGTTATTCCGAATACAAACAAATTCATATTATATCAGGGTGCTGTTAATATAGGTCGGGGATTTGAATTCCTGATTCCGGCCATGCAATGGGTAGATATGAAGCTCATTATTTGCGGAGATGGTAATTATATGCCAGCATTAAAAAAACTGATCGTTGAATATAAACTAGAAGAAAAAATTGAATTAAAAGGGATGATGGAGCCAGAAGAATTGAATTTATTTTCTCAATCTGCTTATATTGGGATTGCCACTCCAGAAAGCACTGGGTTGAATCAACTTTTGGCACTTCCAAATAAGTTTTTTGATTATTTACATGCGGGACTTCCTCAGATTAATGTTAATTACCCAGAATATGAAAATTTAAACAAAAAATATGAAGTTGCCATACTACTCGAAGACCTTTCTCCAAAGAATATTGCAACTACAATAAACAATTTAATAACAGATGATGTTTTATATAATAAATTAAAGGATAACTGTATGAAAGCCAGAGAAGAATTGAATTGGCAAAATGAAGAAAAAAAATTACTTTCTTTTTATCAATCATTATTAAATAATTGAAAAAACATCTACATATCGTTTGTTTAGATACACCTTGGCCTGCTGATTATGGTGGAGCTATTGACATGATGAATCGATTAATAATGTTCAAAAAAATGGACATTGGTATTCATCTTCATTATTTCAGTTATAATGAAAGAGGCACTCCAAATGAACTTAATCAATTTTGCGAATCGATTAATGTTTATGAAAGAAAGAAAAAACAAACTGCTTTTTTTTCGAAACTGCCATTTATTGTTTCATCTCGGATAAATGAAGATTTGATTATAAACCTTAATAAGGATAATCATCCTATCCTATTGGAAGGCCTTCATTGCACAGGAATACTTCCTTTTGTAAATATCCAAGAAAGAAAAGTTGTGATAAGGATGCATAATGAAGAATCAATTTATTATGAAGAATTAGCGGGCACAACTTCCTCATTATTAAAAAAATTATATTATATAAAAGAAAGCAAACTTATCAAAAAATATAATCACCAGTTACCTACGGAATGTGTATATGCCTGTGTTTCTACAAATGACATTTTGCAATTAAAGAATAATTATAACTTAAAAAATAGTATATCTATACCTATTTTTCCTTCATGGCAGCAGGTATCAGGAACTGAAGGAATCGGAAATCTTTGTTTATATCACGGCAACCTATCTGTAGCAGAAAATGAAAAAGCGGCTATCTGGTTAATTAAAAATGTGTTCTCCAAAATTAAAACTCCGTTCGTACTTGCTGGTAAAAACCCATCCAAACGTTTAAAAAAGATGGCTCACTTATTTCAACATACTTGTCTTGTAGCCAATCCTACAGATAATGAATTGAATGATCTGATTCGAAAAGCACAAATTAATATATTACCAAGCTTTACTAAAAAAAGTACAGGGGTTAAATTAAAACTACTACATGCACTTTATGAAGGAAGACATTGCTTAGTCAATGAGCAAATGGTAAAGGGCACAGGACTTGAAGGGGCATGTCATATTGCAGAAAACAGTGATGCATTTGCATCTGTTATTCTACAACTTTTTCATCAACCATTTACAAGTGATGAAGTCCGGTTAAGAGAAAAGTTATTAGGTAATAATTTTGACAACGAAAAAAACAGCCAATTACTTATTCCATATTTATGGTAGCATTGTCTACTACTCTACCTCTTTCTGTACGTATCATCCTGGCCGGAAATTTTTGTACAACAATATAATCATGCGATGCCATTACAATTGCTGTATTATAATCTCTCGAAATACTTACTAACAAACTCATGATTTCGTCTGAAGTTTCAGGATCAAGGTTTCCGGTAGGTTCATCTGCAAGAATTAGTTTTGGAGAATTTAGCAATGCCCTGGCGATATCTATTCTTTGTTGTTCTCCACCGCTAAGTTCAAAAGGCATTTTAAATCCCTTTGCCTTTAAACCGACTTTATCCAGTACGTCTGCAATTTTTTCGTCCATTAATTTTTCATCTGTCCATCCGGTTGCACGAAGAACAAACTTCAGGTTGTTATTGACATTTCTATCTGTCAATAACTGAAAATCCTGAAAAACAACACCAAGATTCCTACGTAGATATGGAACTTTTTTCCAATCCATACCACGTAAACTAAAACCGGCTATTGTGCCTTCTCCTTCTGTTAGCGGCAATTCGCCATACATTGTTTTTAATAAACTTGACTTACCTGTTCCTGTTTTACCAACCAGGTAAACAAATTCACCCTTATTTACTGTAAGATTTACGTCCTGTAATACAAGATTGCTTCCTTGATAAATATTTGCATGTTGCAATTCAATAATAACTTCAGCCATTTATTTTCAATTTGTTGCAAAGTAAAGAAAAGATAAGCAAGAGCGAATTAAAAAAAACATAAATAAAATATTAAACCTCAGCGAATTAAAAAAATCATGGGTTGAAAAGGAAAGCACCCCAAAAAAATCACTACTTTAGTCCAAAGTCAAAAAGTTATTTTTACTTTAATAATCTTAATTATATAAGTGATTAAAAAGAGGAAAATGGAAACTGAAATGTACACATACGATTTGTTAGAAAAAAATTGTTACTATCTTATAAAAATGAAAGAAGACTCTCCAGTCACTTTAATTAAAGTGGCAGTTGCTTCCGATCATTGTCTTTTTATACAACGGTATGACGACCCCATGGAAACTGCATGGAAATTGAAAAAAGACACCATTTTTGACATTATTGAATGCTTAAGTGACGAAGCTGTAAAAGCCTGGGAAGAACAATTTCTTGGCACTAAAAATCCTTTTTTTGAAGACGATTCTACAGATGAATAAAAAGTAAAACCGTTTATCCAATTTGCAATTGTTTGGTGATTAAAATAGACTATTTTTAGTTTAATCAATCGCCATTTTATGTACAAGAAAACGAATCCAAAAAAAATAATCACCAGTTTCTTATTACTTATTTCTTTCCATCTTTTTGCACAACCTTCTCCTGCAGAATCCAAGGAAGAACTCCCCACGGATTATTTAAAAAAAGAATTTCATGAAGGTAGAAGGGAAGCATTACGACAAATAATGCCAGACAGTTCTGTGATAGTCGTATTTGCATTCCCTACCCGTACTTTTTCTAATGATGTTGAATATGTATATCATGCAAATCCGGATATGTACTATTTCTCCGGATACAAAGAACCTCACTCTATGTTACTGATATTTAAAGAGGAGCAATCTGATGCAGATGGAAATAAATTCAAAGAAATTCTTTTTGTACAAAAGAAAAATGCACAAGCAGAACAATGGACTGGTAAGCGATTAGGTGTAGAAGGTACGAATGAAAAACTTGGTATAAAGATGGCATTAAATGGTGCTGATTTTAAAAATTATACTATTGATTTTTCAAAGTTTACAAAAATTATTTTTGACAAATTCCCAGATGATATTCCTAACAACTATGACAATGCAGATTTATATGATCTCGTTCAGCAATTTAAGCAAAAAGCTGAAATACCTGAAACTCTTGCTAAACAAACGAGATTTGATACAAGATCTTATCGTCAACTTACCGGTGAATTAAGAGCAATAAAAACGCCGGAGGAATTGGACCTACTTCGTAAGGCTGTTGAAATATCCTGTCAAGGGCAAAATGAAGTAATGAAAGCAATTCGACCCGATATGTCTGAACTCGAAATTCAAGGGTTACATGAATATGTACATAAAAGATACGGTGCCGAAGGTGTTGGGTATGGATCAATTATTGGTTCAGGAGAAAATGGTTGTATTCTTCATTATATGGAAAACACAAAAACGAAAATTGGCACTTCAATGATATTGATGGATGTTGGTGCCGAGTATCATGGGTATAGCGCAGATGTTACAAGAACAGTCCCTGTTGATGGGAAATTTTCAACAGAAGAAAGAGCCATCTACCAATTGGTATATGATGCACAAGAAGAAGCATTTAAAACATTAAAAGATGGATCAAAATTTAGTGATGCCAGTAAAGCTGCAATGGATGTAATAGCAGAAGGATTAGTGAAATTAGGGATTACCAAAAGTAAGAGTGAAGTACATAAATACTATCCGCATGGATTAGGACATCATATTGGACTTGATGTTCACGACAGAGGAGCGATGAGTACATTGAAAAAAGATATGGTGATTACCATAGAACCGGGCATCTACATACCTGAAGGAAGTAACTGTGATAAAAAATGGTGGAGTATTGCAGTACGCATTGAAGACGATTTGTTAATTACGCAAAATGGTTATGAACTACTCTCCCATTTTGCCCCTAGAAAGATAGAAGAAATTGAAAAATTGATTAGCCAAAAATCGGTCTTGGATAATTACAAATTGCCACCACTTGAATCTGGGAAGAAGAAAGGGTTTTAAAAAAAGTAGTAGTCGCTTAAACGACTACTACTCAATTCAAACTTTTCTATAATACTATATATCTTCTTAATTCTTGTAAAGAATTTCCTAAAGGGCTTGTTAATTCTACTTTAATTAATCCTATACCTCTAGCATAATAGCTTTTAAGAAAGCCAAGACTAGCTGACATGTCTTGCCATCCAATCACAGGAAATTCGGCTTCTATTCTCTGCTCTACAACTATTACGTTGTTATATGCAACAGGTGTTGGAGATGTTGAAGTAGTTAAAGAAATTGAAACATCCTTTTGTAATATGGTATTGCTAAACCTAATTTTTGTTGGAGTACCACCAAGATCAATGGTTACTCCGGCTGAAGGAGTTTTCCAATTAGTTGATGCCGCAACATTATCTTTTAGCATAATATATTCAATCCAGACTGGAGTAGTTGCCCCAAAATCTTCAAGATTTACCCATTCAAAATAATCGCCTCCGCTTTTCCGATAATACCCTGAAGAATCTAAAGCTGGTAATGGCATTGTACCATCGTTTTCCATGAAAATGTTGAAAGTGCCAGCAGGAACAACATTTGTACCTGAAATTACGGTTCTATATAAACTATCGGTTGCAATATCATCAAACTCATAGCTCCAATTACTACCAATTGTTCTGGGAAAATAATCATTTGATATTGGGGGAGAATAAGTTTGACTAAAAGTACAAGTGCTAGTTCCCCATTTAACTGTATAAGTGAAAGATCCGGAGTTAATAGGTGTACCATTAGCAGTAAGTGTAAATGGAGTAGTTGTAGCAGTCGTAAAATTTCCTGTTCCACTAAACCAAACCCCATTCATTGTATCTGATGTTATGCTATATACTCCAGTTGAAGTTACTGTTGCATTTAACTGTACTGTATTAGATGTTGTCATGGCCTGACCAGCAGTATAAGTGCCAGCAAAAGTCGCACCACTGCAATCAATTGTACCAGCAGCTGGGCCAGCAACATTAACAGGAAAGGTACATTGGCTTGTACCTAATTTAACTGTGAATAGTTTATTTCCAGTTGCAGTTGCCGCAGGTATACTTCCATTAGCAGTTAACACTACTGTTTGAGATGAAGAAATAACTCCAGCAAAATAAAACCAAATGCCAGCGATAGTGTCTGTACTAATAATAAAATTTCCAGGTGTTGTAACATTAACTTGTACACTCACATTATTGGCCGATGTTAATGCAATACCAGGGCTATAAGCTCCATTCACAGAAATTGGAGCACAAGCTGTTGGCGAGCCACCTAAAGCCCCAACCCCAGGTTGAGCTACAACTACTTGTATGTCACAAACAGTACTATCAAAACTAACTACAAAATTATTAGTGCCCGAAGTAAATGGAGTACCAAAACCTCTCAATTTTACTGAGTTAATACCAGGTGTAGTAAAAATGCCAGTTGCACGGAAAAAGTATCCATTCACCGTATCTGTTGAAATAATATAAGTTCCAGTGGTAATGACATTGACGGAAACAGTCATAGTATTAGAGTCGGCAACCAATGGCTTAGTAGCCTGATATATACCGTTTACAGTTTTTGGAAGACAATCTCCCGATATATCAGCTTGAAGGCTACCTTTTGCGGGTGAATTATTTCCTTCAAAGCTTAGTTCTTTCTGGCATCCAATAACGAAAATGACACACATTACTAACCAGAAGAAAAAGTGTTTTTTCATATGTATAAATTATAATAAACCCTAAAAATAAGATAATTTATTAACCCGTAGTGTTGAAAATCAAATAAATACCCAATTATTATACCAAAGCACTGTCTAAAACAATACTTATTTTTGAACCTAATACGATAATATGAAAAACGTAATATTCGCATATTTATTATTATTTACATTTTCCTGTCAATCACAAACTGAAATGAAAGAAAAGGTGTTGGCAGATGAGTTTGAGAAAGAAATACAGGATTCGGAAGTACAGGTATTGGATGTAAGAACTGCCGGAGAATTTAAAACCGGTTATATTAAAAAAGCATTACAGGCCGATTGGACAAATAGAGAACAATTTAATGATCGTATACAATATGTAGATAAAAACAAACCAATTTATGTCTATTGCCTGGTTGGTGGACGAAGTAATGCCGCAGCAAAATGGTTAAGGGAAAATGGATACACTAATGTAGTGGAATTGCAAGGTGGTATTAATGCATGGAAAGCCGAAAAAAAACCATTAGAAGGAAGCAGCAATGAAATACAATTAACTATGGAGCAATACCTGGCAAGTATTCCAAAGGATAAAACAACATTAGTTGACTTTGGAGCTAATTGGTGTCCACCTTGTGTAAAAATGGAACCTGTATTGGAAGAGTTAAAAAAAACAAAAGCAATTGACTTTACATTTTTAAAAGTTGATGCTGGGGTTCATACTGAACTTTTGACTGCACTGAATATTGAACCAATTCCGGTTTTCATCATTTATAAAAAAGGTAAAGAAGTTTGGCGCAAAGAAGGTCTTGTAAGTAAAGAAGAATTTATAGCACAATTGAAATAGCTTGCGAAAATACAAACGATGAAAAGAAAAGATTTTTTACAAACTACAACTGCTATCGTTGGAGGTAGTCTCCTGCCAGTAGATTCATTTTCAAATGAATCTTTAAAAAAATCTATTCGCTTTGCACATATAACGGATATACATATTAAACCTGGCCTTATTCCTGAAAAGGGTATGGCTAATGCTTTGCAACATGTACAAAAACAAAAAGTAAATTTCATTATCAACGGCGGTGATGCTATCAATGATGCATTGGGTGCAGACAAACAAAAAACAAAAGAACAGTGGAATCTCTTTCATTCAATATTAAAAAAAGAAAATAATTTACCGGTGTATCATACAATCGGTAATCATGATGTGTGGGGATGGTTTATTAAAAATGATAAACCTGAAAACGATCGGCTATATGGCAAAGTTTGGGTAACTGAAGAATTGCAATTAGAAAACAGATATTATAGTTTCAAAAAAGAGAAGTGGAATTTTATTGTACTCGATAGCACCCAATTAAATCCAGCTGGTGGGTATATTGGCAAATTAGATGAAGAGCAATTTTCCTGGTTACAAAAAGAATTAGCAAAAATCCCTGCAACCGAATTTGTATGCATTGTATCTCATATACCAATACTTTCAATTTGCGCAGGTTTGTTTTTTAATAAAAACCAACCTAACGGCGATTTACTTATACAAAGAAATCTGATGCATACTGACTTTCTTGCTTTGAAAAAATTATTTTTAAATTATCCGCAAATAAAAGTTTGTATAAGCGGACATATACATTTACAAGATGAATTAAATTATCTTGGCATACAATATTTCTGTAATGGTGCTGTTTCTGGCAATTGGTGGAATGGTTCATTTCAGGAGTTTGCTCCCTCGTATGCAATAATGGAATTATTTAATGACGGTACAGTAAAACGAACAATGATACCTTATGAACAACAATAAACTTTCTCTACCCCGCATTTTCTTATTGACAATTTGTATTACTATTTCTTTCAATGTTATTGCGCAACAAAGATTATCAGTTGAAATATTAACATCCGGTAATGGAATTAGTCTTCGTGGGTTGAGTGTTGTAAATGACAATGTAATTTGGGTAAGTGGCAATAAAGGAACTGTAGGCCGATCAAATAATGGAGGGAAAACATGGAACTGGATGACTGTGAAAGGTTTCGAGAAAACCGATTTCAGAGATATTGAAGCCTTTGATGGCGCAACTGCAGTTATTATGGCCATTGCAGAACCTGCTTATATTTTGAAAACTACTGATGGTGGTGCTACCTGGAAAGTTGTTTATGAAAATAAGACAAAAGGTATGTTTCTTGATGCAATGGAATTCTGGAATGAGCAAGCTGGTATAGTAATTGGTGATCCTATCAATGGCCGGTTTTTCGTTACCAGAACTTTTGATGGTGGCAACACCTGGCAGGATATTCCTTTTGCTAACCGACCAGTTGCTGATAGTGGTGAGGCTTGTTTTGCTGCTAGCGGAACCAATATAAGAGCATTGGATAGAGATGAAGCAGTTTTTATTACCGGTGGCTTGAAATCAAGATTATTTATCAGAGACACACCTATTCCCTTACCTATTTTGCAGGGGCAAGAAACAACTGGTGCAAATTCTTTAGCCGTTTGGGATAAATTAAAATTAAGCGGGGGGAAACGATTGATAGTTGTTGGAGGTGATTTCAATAATCCAACATCAACTGATAAAAATTGCTTTTATACTACAAATGGTGGTAAGTCCTGGTTAGCACCGAATAAACCTCCTCATGGCTATCGTAGCTGTGTAGAATATTTTTCAAAAACTGATTTATTTAGTTGTGGGTTGAACGGAGTTGATTTTACGCATGACGGTGGCAAAAATTGGAAATGGATAAGTAAAGAAAGCTTTCATGTAGTGAGAGCATCCAAATTAGGAGCAGCAATTTTCCTTGCTGGTGCAGACGGAAAAATTGGCAAAATTGTTTGGTAGTAAATAACAATAGATTATTAACCAATAAAGATGCAAAAAACTGAATAATTAAATCTATCCTTTTTTTATAAATTATCTAAAATCTCTTTTACACTTGGTCGTTTTTTATAATTTTCATCAAAAAAACGATACGTAATTGTAGATTCTTTATCAATAATGTATACTGCAGGTACTGGTAAGTTTGCACCATTCTCTCCATTAAGCTTTTCCAAATCCAATCCTGCATTTCTATATCTGGTCACTGTGTTTTCAGGAACTTCAAATGCTACTTTGTAAGCTTTCATGATCTTTAAATCCTTATCATGCAGAACGGAATATTCAGCCTTTGTTTTTTCAATTGTCTTTTCAACCATTTCACTCTTTTCGGGACTAACTGCCAAAAGTGTAGCACCCTTATCCAAAATAAATTGAAGTGAGTCTTGTAATGCTGACAATTGTCTGTTACAATACGGACACCATTGTCCACGGTAAAACACCAATACAACTTTACCTTCTTTCAATAAATCTTTTAAACGTATTTCTTTATCATTTTGATCTGTCGCTTTAAAATCCGGCGCTTTAGATCTTATAAATAATCCTTCTGGGGCTTCTTGTGCAAAAGCACCAATTGAGATTACCATTAATACTAACAAAACTAATTTTTTCATACTACTAAAATTATTTTTAATTCGAAAATAAGTTATTAAAGATCATTTATTTGTCATACCTGCGACTTAAAAAGAGATTAGTTTTTTTCTTATTTTTACCCGCCTCGAAAGTAAATTATTAAACATAAACCTTCTATCAATGTCAAATTCTCATAGTGAAAGATTCCTTACCAAATTACTTTTTGGTTTCGGTTGTGTTATTGGTGGAATTTTCTTTATTCTTTTTGCAAGTTTTGACAGAGTAAAGTATGATGATTGGTATCCGTGGGCAATCGTTGCATCTGTTTTAATTTGTACCGGCCTTTATCTGCTACTGAGTGCTTTTGTACATAAAGTAAAGTCAGATTTTATTAAGAGACAAAAGGATAAGGAAAAGCAGAAGTCCGCAAAATAACATGATACTTTGCATAAAAAGTATGAATTTAAATAATTAGACCTCTAGTCATAATTAAAAATTCCTTTTTACTACTATTCAATTGATAAAACTTAATTCTGCTTTTCCAGATTTCTGAAATCTACGGATACTAATTTACTCACTCCCGGCTCCTGCATTGTTACTCCATAAATAACATCTACTGTACTCATGGTCATTTTATTGTGTGTAACAATAATAAATTGTGAGTTATCGCTAAACTGACGAATCATATTTGTAAACTTTCCCACATTCGCATCATCTAATGGAGCATCTACTTCATCCAAAATGCAAAAAGGAGCTGGTTTAATAAGATAGATCGCAAATAATAAAGCTGTTGCAGTTAATGTTCTTTCTCCACCACTTAGTTGTGTTAAAGATGACGGCCTTTTGCCTTTAGGCTTTGCAATTACATCTATTCCAGTTTCTGCAATATTCTCAGGGTTTTCCAACACCAGATCACATTGATCATCTTCTGTAAATAAGGTTTGGAATACCTTTTGAAAATTCTCTCTTACTAAATGGAATGTATCTAAAAACTTCTGATTTGCTGTTAATTCTACTTCTTCTATTGTTTTCAATAGACTATCTTTTGCATTTACTAAGTCAGTCTTTTGCTCTACAATAAAATCATAACGCTTTTTCATTTCGGTAAATGCTTCAATCGCAGTTGGATTTACTTCTCCCAGATTTTCCAAACGCTTCTTCATCCTGTCAGCTTTCTCCTGCAACTCTTCTACTGGCACCTCTCCTGTCCTTTCTTCTCCGAGTATAGATTCAAGGTCAATTCTGAATTCTACATTCAACCTTTCTTTCATCCCCGCCAATTGTAGCTTTAGTTCATTTAACTTGTCTTTTATAGCTGCAAGCATATGCTCAACCTGCTCTTTATCTTTTACTTTATGACGTATTGTACTTTCTTTTTCTGCCAACTTATTTCTAAAATTATAGTAAGCCTGATCAGCCTCGTTCAATTTCTTTTCTTCATCTTCTTTACTTTGTAAAAGACCCAAAAGAGCCTCTTCAATTTCTTTTAACGCAACGGTAGATTGCTCAATATTGCTAACCGTTTCACCAAACTGAGTTGTATTCGTCTCAATCTGTAATTTCAAATCATGTAGTTGATTGCTCTTAAATTCCAACTCTTGTTTCAACCCATTAATCTTACTCTGTTGTCTAGTAACATTCAGGTTGAATTCATTGAATTGTCGTGATGCATCATTATAATTTGCATCAACTGCTTTAAATGATTCATCTGCTTCAGCTAATCGTGAAGCCGCCATTTGCAACTGTTCATTAAATAATCCCAGTTCATTTCTCACAATTTCAACTGAGCTTAGTACCTGTTTTGACTGTACATTCAATTCTTCAAGACGTTGTTCGCTTGAATGTTGTGATGCATGTAGATTTTCCAATTTATTATGCAGCGAAAAAACTTCATTCGTTAATTGCTGAATTCCTTTTTCAGTATCTCTAATCACCGTCTCTCTTAGATCTTCATTAAAAGCGATTACTTCATTATGACGTAGCTGAATTTCGGATCTCAATGCCTCAACAACAATGTCTTGTGCTGCAATTTCTTCTTCTATTTTTTCAAGATTCTTTACACGACCAATTTTTTTCCCTTCTATCAATCCAACACTTCCACCAGTCAATGAATATTTACCCTTTACATATTTACCATTCTTTTCAATTACTACAAATCCATTGCTATTTTGCAGGGCATCTTCATTATCTGCAATGAATACATTACTTAATAAATGTTCTGCCAATTTTTTGTATTTACTATCTACTTCAATAACACTTAATGCCGGAATTGCACCTTGTAATTGGTGATTTGAAACCTCAGCCTGATTGTCTATAAATTTATTCAACAAAAAGAAATTTGCTTTACCCTTTTTGTTTTGATCCAATAAATGTACTGCCTGCAAACCCTCTTGCAGGTCATTTACTACATAATAACTCAGATAAGGTTCAAGTACATTTTCCAACGCCGTTCTGTATTCTTCCTTAACATATAAAACATCGGAAAGTATTGGTGAGTTATGGCTCCAATTAGAATTATTATGAAGAAACTTTACCGAATCAGGATAACCTTCCATTGAATCGATCATGCTTTTTAATAATTCATGCTCATTCTTTTTGGCATCCAGCTTTCTGGTTTCAATTGCTAAATTATTTCTTAGTTCGTCTAAAACAGATTGTGTTTGTAAAATCTGTTCTTTAGTATTTTCCTGGTGATGCTGTAACTGCTCAAGGTCAACTTTTTTGATCTCTAGCTCCTTCTCTTTCAAAATTCTTTCCTGATCAAGACTAGTTCGTTGCTCTTCTCTTTGCTTCCTTTCTTCTTCTATTTGTCCTATAACTCTTTGCAAATTCTGAACTGAAGTATCAGCCACCGCCACTTTCTTTTCTGCATCAAATTGGCTACGCTGTAATTGTTGGTTTTCATTACGAAGATTATCCAATGCTGAACGTTTTTCATCAAGCACTTTTCTTTTTGCCTCAACATCATTCCGAAGCTGCTCCAGTTGTTCATTTAAGCCTATTAATACTTTTTCTTCTTCTTCTACTTGTAAGTTAGTAAAGCCAATACTTTCATCAATCCCTTTTAATTGTCCCTCTGCTTTTTCTAAGAAGCCTTTCAGATTTGCTTCTTTTTCCCTCAAATGTTCTAAACGCTGTGCTGATAAATTTTTGTCGTTCTCCTTGCTACGAACAGTTTGCTGCATTTCATTAAATGCATGTTGCATTGACTGTAATGCTTTTTCCTTCTCAATAAATACTACTTTCTCATTTTCTAAAGCCGCTTCATCCGTAGCTATCTCGGCCTCAAGTTTTACTCTTTTATCAGTTTCAATATCTTGTTGTTCATTCAATTCTTTATAAGAAAGATTAAAGCCTTCCAATGCAGCTTTGGCCAGTTCAATACTAATCTCTCTGTATTCTTTTTTAATCTCATGATATTTCTCTGCCTTCTTTGCCTGACTTTCTAAAGCTTTCAACTGATTGTTGATTTCAAAAAGAAGATCTTCTATACGAGCAAGATCTTGTTCTGTTGCGTCTAGTTTTAATTTTGCTTCTCTTTTTCTGGTCTTATAAATCGATATACCTGCTGCCTGTTCCAGCATTTTCCGGCGGCTGTTATCTTTATCCTTGATTAAATCATCAACCATACCCAATTCGATAATAGCATAACTATCCGTACTGATACCTGTATCCATAAATAAATTCTGGATATCTTTTAGGCGGCATTGTACATCATTCAAGCGATATTCACTTTCACCGCTTTTATAAAATTTACGGGTTACTGTAACTGTACTAAACTCAGTTGGTAACAATCCTTTGGTATTTTCAAAAGTTAGATTTACCTCAGCCAATCCACTGGCACTACGGCTTTTGGAGCCATTGAAAACAAGGCTATCTAGGTTTTCACTTCTTAACTGACTTATTTTTTGTTCACCTATTACCCAGCGAATGCTATCTACTATATTGGATTTACCACATCCGTTAGGCCCAACAATTCCAGTAATATTATCGTCGAAACTAACAATAGTTTTGTCTGCAAAACTTTTGAATCCCTTTATTTCTAAGCTCTTTAATCTCACTTTTTTTCTGTTTAAGTCAGCAGCGAATTTACACTAAAGAGACTATAAACAAACTTTGGCTATCAGGCAGTTATTCACAATAATTAGTGAAAAATGTGAGAAGAAAATAAATCGATTCTGATGCTGAAGATTTTAAAACGCCGCCTAATATTTAATTCTTAGTTATTGACCCAAAAATTGACAAATTTCATACTGAAAAGCTCATGGTTTTAGTACAAAATCAGGATGGTGTTACGTCAAATAAAACTTCAGTTCATAATTGCTTTTTTCATTTTGGCACAGTTTTTTAACCAACTTCTGAAAACAAAACCATTGACACCAATATACACCTCCTATGCTACTAAAAAATTAGTATTGCAATTCGTAACGGAGAATATTAATATCAGAAAAAATACAACCTATTTATTGAAAATGATATCAAAAAGGCAGATTGATAATATGTGGAAAAAAGTGTTCCACCTCTGCTTTGAAGCACAATTAAAAGGAAATAAAAAGGAACTCTTTAGCAAAAACTAATTCTCGCAATCTGTTTCAAAAAAACCAAGATCCGCAAGAATTATTTCAGCATCTGTATAATTCATAAGGCTTTTTTTCAAATTAGATCGTAGTTCCTCTCTTGTTTCTTTAAATGAAGATTTTATCATAGAGAGTTTATAGGAATTTATCTTGAATATTGCTAAACGAGCTGTTTGAGAAGTAAAATCGTCAATTAGATGAAACGCTTCAGCAATATGTGCCTGATCGTTGTAGTAAACCTGGTTCATACAATCGGATATTGGTTTAAAAAGGAATGGACAACAAAAAAACGTAACTAAAAATGTAAAATTGTAGTCAAGTATATGAAGAACAATCTTTTTTTCTGTAGGGACGTAGTTTAGTCAAGTTTACAAGTAGATTAACTAAGTAGAAAATCAGTTTGACAAATGAAACCAGGAATAGGAAAGTTAGTTTCCTTTATTTTCTACTTCTTCTTCGGGAGTATCTTCTGTTGATTCAGGAGGTGTAATGTTTTTTATGGTAAGCAAGAAATCACCATTCAAACTTATATTAAATTGATACTGACGCATTAATGACCTAGTAGTCTCATCTTCTTGTAAAATTTCTATCAAATCTCTAGCCGGAACCGATTTGTTTATAGGGTTTAAACGACCCTTTATAACTTCCACATTAAAAGTAACTACTGGCTTTCTGAGCTTTGTAGTACGCTCAAAATCAATCCTATTTAGATTTACTGTTTGCTCTGCTTCAGCAGATTT
This sequence comes from Chitinophagaceae bacterium, assembly GCA_024643655.1. Taxonomy (GTDB): domain Bacteria; phylum Bacteroidota; class Bacteroidia; order Chitinophagales; family Chitinophagaceae; genus JJ008. The sequence goes on from JAHEMM010000002.1 coordinate 58,217, forward strand.
TTTTAATAAAATTCGTATTACAGGTAAATATTTCTTCCAGGTGTAAGTGTACATTAAATATAATTATTTATTCTGCGCTGATAAATTTCAAGAAGTACGAAGGTCAGTTTTTATTTTTAGAAATACCCTTTTTTTGCTATTTAAATTGTAAAAAATGCCATTCTTTAGTTATTCAGCTGTTCTGAACCATTTTTAAATGCTTATCTTCACCAAGTTTCAGTTTAAAGCTTCACAAATAGTAAAATTCTTTACTTTTTTCTTTCAACTGTACTTTATTTAAAAAACCGGTTTTATTACTTGAGTGCTATTTAATTTAAACCGGCACAACAATACATAATATGACGAACGAACAGATCGAGAAATTTGTAACCCAACATAACAATGTTGATAAGGCGCCAGTAACTATCAGTTTTAAAACCAGATCGGCTATAACCGGCTTATTTATTAAAACTGCTGATTATTCTGAATTAAGAGCTAAAAACTTATGGCGTATTGTAAATGGCGCCAGTATTGAAGAATATCAAAAATCTAAGGATTTGAACCTTGCCCGAATTTTTAATGGCGTAGAATTCACTAGATTGAATGTTATCAATTCCTGATTACTTCTTTATTCTCCCTTTTTTATTGGAAAGAAAAATTAATTTCCCGGTTAAATACCTACTTTAAAGTATGAATTCCGGTGCAAGTAAATTTTTTTATGCTCGTTTGCCGGTAAATCACATACCGCTTGGCGAATTACTTACAGAAAATCATTTATTCTTTTCTGTACCAGCAGATTGGCATGTATTAATAACAGATGTCAAGAAATCTACGGAAGCAGTAAAAAAAGGATTACATGAAACAGTAAACCTAGTTGCTACCGGGAGTATTGTTGCAGTACTCAATATTGCTCATGATAAAAACCTTTCAGTTCCCTATTTCTTTGGCGGAGATGGTGCTACTTTCATAGTACCACATTTTATTTTGAAAGATGTATTAATCGCCTTATCCATACACCAAAAAAATACTTTTAAAAATTTCAATTTAAATTTACGGGTAGGACATGTCCCAGTTACAGAACTCTATCAAAAAGGACACTTGCTTTCCATATGTAAACTAAAAGCTGCTGAACAATATGCAATTCCAATAGTCTTAGGAAATGGTCTTTCAATAGCAGAAAAAATCATAAAAGGTGAAGACTACCAATTGAATACACCTGTTTATCAAAAACAAGAGCTTGATTTAAGCGGTATGCAGTGCCGATGGGATAAAATAAAACCACCTCAAAATTATAATGAAGTAGTAAGTCTTGTTGTAATTGCATGTGATGGGAATAAGCAAGCCAAAGTGTTTAAAAAGGTGATCGACTTTATTGATGAAATATATGGCAAACCAGAAACCAGAACCCCAATTTCTGTAGCTAAACTAAAACTAAAAGCAACTTTAAAAAAGATCGGCGAAGAAATGAAAGTAAAGATTGGCGGCTATCGTCCATTGCTTGTTTTCAAAAATTGGTTGACGACAATGATGGGAGTTTTATATTTTAAAACAAAACCAGGTAAAAATTATTTAACTCAATTAGTAGACTTTTCAGACACTCTTGTAATTGATGGAAAGATAAATACTGTCATATCCGGCACTAGTATACAAAGGGAGTTACTAGAAAATGCATTAAATGAATTAGAGATAAAGAATGAAATTATCTATGGATTGTTTGTAAGCAAAGAATCTGTCATGTCCTGTTATGTTAGAAACATGGGCAACAATCATGTACATTTTGTAGATGGCTCGGATGGTGGATATACAAAAGCGGCTGGTGTATTAAAAACCAAAATAACCTCATTTAATGCTAAAGATTGATCAATACAAATATTTCATTTTATACTTATAAATCAGTTAGTTTTTACTAAACTACATACAAATTCTCATCATAAGATAAAAGCAAATTAAAAATAGCTATATCTTTATAGCAAAATAATACTATGTCACTGTTGAATCAAAATAGCAAAAAAGGGAAAAAGAAAGATGGGAAAAAAAATGCGCCAGCTTCTGGGAAAAGTTCAAAATTTATTCAAAAAACAAAGTCTTCTGGATTTGTAAGTAAACAATCTAACACTGGTTCTCAAAGAGGAAGTTGATCCATCATTTCATATTCATTACTTTTTTTTATATTTAATAATGTCAGGCAAATTAAAATTAGCTGGATAAGCCATTGTACTATGGCAGCAGATGCTACTACCTTTTCAAAAATTTATTTTTTAATAATTTTTCCAAAACGTCATCCTTTTGACTACGGCTGATTGGTATATGTTGCTGGCCAATTAATATATCATTCCCTTCAATACTATCAACTTTTGATATACTAACGATATAGGACTTGTGAACTTTGAAAAAATCATTTTTAGGCAAATAATCTTCAACCGATTTAAAAGTAAGGTACGTCATATATTTTTTTTCAATTGTATGTATTAATACATAATTCTGAAGTGCTTCTACATACAATACATCTTCAAAAAGAATTTTAACAAGCTTGTTATCTGCCTTTATAAAAAAGTAGTTGGACGAAGCTGATTCTTTGTCATTGGTTTCTCTTATTTCGTAAAACTCTTTAGCTTTTAAAACTGCTTTTAAGAAACGTTCAAATGAGATTGGTTTTACAAGGTAATCCAATGCATTCACTTCAAATCCTTCTAAAGCATATTGTGGATATGCAGTTGTAAAAATAACTGGAGGTGGAAGTTGTAGAGATTTAAAAAAAAGCAGACCTGATATTTTAGGCATTTGAATATCCAAAAACAATAATTGAACATCCCCGCTATGCAGCAATTCAGTTGCCTTTAAAGGAGAATCAAATTCACCTATGAGATTTAAAAAATCAACATCACCAATATATTCCTTTAATCCTTTTCTTGCTAATGGCTCATCATCAATAATTACACAATTAATATTCATGAATTTCCAGTTTTAACTTTACAGTGAATTTATTCTCAATTTCGTTGATCGCCAATTGATGTTTTCCCGGATATAACAACTCCAACCTCCTTTTAACATTAGCAAGTCCAATACCACCAGATACATTTTTGGTTACCGCTTCTGTACTATTTTCTACTATAAAACAAAACGATCCGTTTTCTCTGCTCATGTTAATTGTAACATCATTCGGCTTAGTTGTGTAATGGGAAATGTGCTTAAAAGCATTTTCGACAAATGGAATTAATAACAGTGGTTCAATTGTAAAACCCTTTACGTCTGGTGCACAAATAAATTTAACACCATAGTTTTCGTCTTTTCTTATTTGCTGAAGTTCAGTATAATCTTTTATATAATGAATCTCTTTTTCAATAGGTATTTTCTCTCCATTCATTTCATAAAGCTGATATCTTAGAATTTCTGAAAATTGATGTAATGTTGTCCTTGCATCAGCATTATCCTTATTAATAAGAAAATAGATAGCATTTAGGGAATTGAAAACAAAATGAGGATTGATTTGAGATTTTAGGAAATTTAGTTCTGCTTCAGCTTTTTCTTTTGCCGTTTCAGCCATTCGTTGTTGCAACTTCCCGTAGTCAAAAATCAATTTTACTGCCGCACCTGCGATGACCAGAAAAAAGTGAGGTAGTATATTGTCATAAATCCTACTTTTTATATCAGAAGTCCAGGTATATAATGCTGGATTATCAATAATAATTCCAAGTATCCTCATTTTTATCATACTGCTTGAAAGTATAAGTACAATAAAAATGAAGCCAAACCAGAGGTATTTTTTTTTATATAAAAATCTTGGAATTAATACAAAATTTGTTACATAAATCAAAAATGCAAGATCAACAACTTTGATAAGACTAACTAAAAATGCAATGCCTGAAGTAGCATAATTTTCTCTTCTAAGAAAAAACCAACTACCTAACACCAACATCCAAAAAATGAAATGATGTAGTTTGTATTTTATAAAAAAAGATGCGTTTTGCATTATTCAAATTAAATGTACAAAATCTATTCTTTACAATAAGTTTACATATACTGCCTACTTTACATGACCAAACGTAATGCTGCTGTTTGTAAAGTAAAATATACAATTGATGTAAAAGAAGAAGCAAAAACGATACATCTGCTCAATTTTATAAAAAAAATATGAGAGTCATTATTTACATTTTACTAATTTGTCAATATTGTCTGATTGCTTGTGCACAAAACAATTCAAAATCAACAATAAAAAACCAGCCTTCAACCAGCGACTTAAGTGTTGGTGGTACTTGCGAAGGGTGCGAAGGTATTTTTGAATCTCCGGTTCCATTTAATAGTTTAAATGCTATTGACACGCTGCCTGACTTTTATGAACCTGGACCAAAAATCGAAATAAGCGGAACGATATATCTTTCAGATGGAAAGACGCCAGCTTCTGAAATAATAATGTATCTGTATCATACAGATCAAGCAGGATTATATTCAAACGGCAGTAATTACTCTGTTTGGAGTAAGAGACATGGGTATATAAGGGGATGGATAAAAACAGATAAAAATGGATACTATAAATTTTACACACTTATACCAGCATCCTACCCGAATAGCAACATTCCAAAACATATACATCCTACTATAAAAGAACCAGGGAAAACAGCTTACTGGATTGATGATTTTGTATTTGAAAACGATCCTTTATTAACTGAAAAAGAAAAAAACAAAAAAAAGCCTGTTGGAGGAAATGGTGTTTTAGTATTAATAGAAAAAGATGGTTTTTTGAAAGCTTCACGAGATATAATTCTTGGGTTAAATGTCGAAAATTATCATTAACAACTCGAAATGCTTATTTAATAAATAAATTTGCTTTCACTCGAAAATAACTAACATCTCTTTCTACTAGGTTGGCTATCAATCCATTTACTTTCAAATTCCAATATTCAGTTTCCTTATTATAACTAACATCAATTGTACCGTTGGATAAAGAAATGTAAGATGCTTGTTCGCCAGATTTGAATGAATAAATGGCTTCAACTTCCATACTACCTCTAGAACCAGGCATAATATCATAAGTTCCTTCCTTCAGCCTTCTTGAATGGAAATAAAATGATACCAACTGCCCTTTCTGATCTACGGCTATTGTCAATTTCCCTCTTACTCTATACACTTTTAATAATGAGGGCCTGGCTTCGATAAAAAAATTGTTTGTGCTAACAGTGTCCGTAATATACACAGGACAATTGCTTAAAGTTGAATCCCTATCTTCCTGTGCATTAAGATTGAATGAAAGAAGAATTAGTAGAAATATGATGAAGGTTCGCATTAATTAAAAATTGAGGGATAAAAAATACATATAATTATCAATATTCAGCTTTTTAGACTTAACTATTTTTCTTTGTTTCTCTAACCCCAAATAATAGGCTACCAATTCTTACCATATTACTTCCAACCTCTATTGCAATTTTGTAATCGCTACTCATTCCCATAGAAAGGATTTTCAAATTACCTAACTTATCAAACATCGAATTTAATAATTGAAATTCACTTTTTACTTTAGCCATGTCGGTTGTAAAACTTGCCATACCCATCAAACCACTAATCCTAACATTTTTCAAATTAAGTTCTTCAGATTGTTTTATTGTTTCAATAAGTTCATGCATATCAAACCCAAACTTGGTGTCTTCCTGAGCAATGTGCATTTGAAGCAAACAATCAATTACTCTATTACTTTTTTCAGCTTGCTTGTTTATCTCTTTTAATAGTTTCAGACTGTCAACCCCATGTATCAGTTGCACAAAAGGAGCAATTAACTTTACTTTATTGGTTTGAAGATGCCCAATAAAATGCCAATTTATATCATTTGGCAAAATCTCAGCCTTTTCAACTAATTCCTGAACATAATTCTCTCCAAAATCTCTTTGCCCCAAATGATATAATTCCATTATATCATCTACAGGTTTTGTTTTAGAAACTGCAACTAATGTTACATTTTTTAGTCCAAGTTCATTTTTTATTACCTGATAAGCATTTATATTTATAGCCATAATTACAGCATAGTTGAAATGCAAAAGCCACAAGCTTTTGCTTATGGCTGAATAAGAAATTAATACGTTTATTTCAAAATACTTCTGCTGATTACAATTCTCTGTACTTCACTTGTACCCTCATATATCTGTGTAATCTTGGCATCACGCATTAATCTTTCTACATGATATTCTTTTACAAAACCATATCCACCATGAATTTGTACTGCTTCCACTGTCGTCCACATAGCTGTTTCAGAAGCATACACTTTTGCCATAGAAGAGCTTAAAGTATAATCAATATTATTGTCTTTTTCCCATGCCGCCTTTTGACATAACAATCTTGACGCTTCAATTCTTGTTGCCATATCTGCCAATTTAAACGCTATGATCTGGTGATTCATAATCTCGGTACCAAACGCTTTTCTTGTTTTAGAATATTCTTTTGCCAGTTCATATGCACCGCTGGCGATACCCAATGCCTGAGAGGCAATTCCTATTCTTCCACCTGCCAATGTTTTCATGGCAAAAGTAAACCCGAATCCATCTTCTCCTATCCTATTTTCTTTAGGCACTTTTACATCATTAAACATCACAGTATGCGTATCACTACCCCGAATACCCAGTTTATTTTCTTTAGCAGCTACAACTACACCCGGCCAATCTTTCTCAACTATAAGGCAATTTATCCCTCTTGAACCCTTTGAAGGATCTGTTTGCGCCATTACTAGGTAAACAGAAGCCGTTCCACCATTGGTAATCCAATTTTTTGTTCCGTTTAATAAATAGTGGTCACCTTTATCTTCAGCAGTTGTTCTTTGTGATGTTGCATCACTTCCTGCTTCTGGTTCACTAAGCATAAAAGCGCCAATATATAATTCGCCATCTTTTCGACCCTGTGCCAGTGGTGTAAGGTATTTTTGTTTTTGCTCTTCATTTCCGTAAGCTTCGAGACCATAACAAACCAAACTATTATTTACACTTACTACAACACTAACACTAGCGTCTACTTTACTGATTTCTTCCATAGCCAGAACATAGCTAATTGTATCCATTCCAGCTCCGCCATACTTAGGGTCTACCATCATACCAAGGAAACCTAATTCAGCTAATTTCATCACTTGTTCACGAGGAAATTGTTGTTTTTCATCCCTTTCAATAACGCCAGGCAAACAGTCGTTTTGAGCAAAATCCCTTGCGGCTTTTTGAATCATTAGTTGCTCTTCATTTAATTGAAATAACATAGTAATATTCTTTTTTTAGAGTTGCAAAGATAAGGACAAAACAGCCGTTTACAGGAACTCAAAAGATTTGCAACTATTTATGAAACAACAAACTAATACTAGTTCACAGTAACTCTTTTTGAATTAACTTTGCAATCGGAAATTAAGGCTTGTTAACTAAAATGCTATCATCATTGCAATTTAGTTAAACTCAAAAAGCAATTGACAAATTTCATCTGACAAAAATTAATTAAGATAACCGATGAAAAAGATACATATCATATTACTTGTTTTTATTGCAGGTTCGATCGCATTACTGATTAGCTTATTAAATACTGGTGCTACTTACGAAACTATAGCTGAGGCAAAAGCAATGCCTGGAAAATTTGTACATGTCGCCGTACGGTTAGACAAAAGTAAACCGGTGGAATTTGACGCCAAAAAAGACCCCAATTATTTAAGCTTTTACGCAGTTGGTGTTGAAAATCCAGATCAAGCGATGAAAGTAATTTATCGTAACGGCGAAATCCCTAATCTTATGATTAGTGAAAGACTGGTTTTAAAAGGAAAATATATGGATGACAAGTTTGAATGTAAAGATGTACAGACAAAATGCCCATCCAAGTATAAAGAAGAAATGAAACCAACAGAGAAAAGCATTGAACAAAATGCAGTAAATAACCCTGCTCCAGCAACCACGGCAGCAACAAATTATTAATCCGAAATGGAGTATATCGGAGAGCATCTTTTACCAGGTCAACTTGGACACTTTTTCATCGCACTTTCCTTAGTGGCATCTTTGATTGCAACTTTTTCTTATTTCAAATCAGCACAATCAAAAAATGATACAGATGCAACCTATTGGAAAAAATTAGCCCGCATTGCATTCATTACAGAAGTAATTTCAGTTTTTGCAATTTTTGCAATTCTCTTTTATATTATATCCAATCATTTATTTGAATATAAATATGCATGGCAACATAGCAGCCGATCCTTAGAAGTGAAATACTTGCTTGCATGTTTCTGGGAAGGACAGGAAGGTAGTTTTTTACTCTGGAGTATTTGGCATTGCATATTGGGTTTAATATTAATCAAAACAAGTAAGAAATGGGAAGCCCCGGTTATGACGGTTGTATCCCTAATGCAATTTGCATTAGCCACAATGATTGCAGGCATTTATTTCTTTGGTTGGAAAATGGGTTCGAACCCTTTTATTCTTTTGAGAGATTCAGGTGTACTTGATAATGCTCCTGCTCTGCATATAAATGGTGATGTCGCACTTGGTTTACGTCAAGATTACATGCTATCAATCAAAGATGGCAATGACCTCAATCCACTATTACAGAATTACTGGATGGTGATTCACCCTCCCGTTTTATTTATGGGTTTCGCATCAACAATTGTTCCTTTTGCTTATGTAATCGCTGGTCTTTGGAAAAAGAATTTTGGGGAATGGACTAAACCTGCACTTCCCTGGTCTTTATTTTCAGCTGCCGTTTTTGGCGTTGGAATAATGATGGGTGCCATGTGGGCATATGAATCATTGACTTTTGGAGGATATTGGGCCTGGGATCCGGTGGAAAATGCATCTCTAGTTCCCTGGTTGATATTAATTTCAGGCATTCATACTCTGCTCATTTATAAGCATACTGGTCATTCATTAAGAGCTACCAACTTATTCTTTATTCTTAGTTTCAGTTTTGTTATTTACTCTACTTTTTTAACCAGAAGTGGAATTCTTGGCGAAACTTCAGTACATGCTTTTACAGATCTTGGAATGAATTTGCAATTACTTGTTTTTCTTTTGATGTTTGTACTACCCTCTCTTACCCTTTTTGCTAAACGTTATAAAGAGATACCTACCATACATAAAGAAGAAAATACTTCATCAAGAGAATTTTGGATGTTTATCGGTTCTCTGGTTTTCTTTTTATCAGCATTAGTCATCATTAGCAAAACTTCGATACCCGTATTTAATAAAATTTTGGGCACTAAAATCGCTCCCCCTGAAAAAGCTGAATATTCATACAATCAGATAATGGTTTTTATATCGATCATCATTGCAATGTTGACAGCTGTTACGCAATATTTAAAATATAAAAGCACCCCTACTAAACTATTTCTTAAGAAAATATTGATCCCAACAATTATTGCAATTATAGTTGCCTCTCTAATACTTTTTGTTGGAAAAGTAAATTATGAAAAAGAAACCTACGGTTTCATGGTTGCTATCTGGCTGGCTGTAGCCTGCAGTGTGTATACGATAGTTGCCAATGCAGCTTATATCTGGTTAGGTATGAAAGGGCAATTGAATCTTTCTGGAGGCTCTATCTCACATTTCGGATTCGGTCTTGTCCTTTTAGGTATACTCATTTCCTCTTCCAATAAAGAAGTACTTTCTAACAATATTGGAGGGATCCCGGCTCCTTTAGATAAAAATGAAGACCCAAGAGAAAACCTGACATTGGTTAAAGGGTTGACAGTAGACATGGGGAAGTATTCACTAACGTATGAAGGAGATTCTTCTCATCCCAAAAAACAACTTTCTTTTTATAAAGTAAGGTTTAAAAGTAAGGACGGAAAAGAAGAGTTTGTATTAACGCCTAATTCATTTGTAAATTATAAAGGGAATGAAGGATTGATGTCAAATCCTGATGCCCGTCACTATTGGAATCATGATATTTTTACTTATATCACTTCTATCTCAAACCCCGATAAAACAAAAGACACCAGTACATTCAGGCCTAATGAATTGAAACTAAACGATACTTTGTTCTATTCAAGCGGCTTTATTATTTATGAAAATTTAACACAAACTGAAAATCTGCCAGAAGATCTTTTCGGTAAAACTGGCTCATTGCATCAGGCTAGTCTGAAAATTCATTCCAAAACGGGTTCTATTTATTCAGTAGCGCCTAAATTGGCTATTGCCAAAGGCAATGAAATGTCTTTGCCAGATACCGTATTGGCAGAAAGTATTGTTTTACAATTGCAAAAGATAAATCCCGACAATAGCATTACACTGGGTATTAAAGAATCTAATGCCGTTATGGATTACATAACATTAAAAGCTTATAAATTCCCTTATATCAGACTACTTTGGTTTGGAGTTATTATTACTGCAATTGGTATCATTATAAGTATGGTTCGCAGAATCCAGTTAAACCGAAAGGAAAAAGAAACGTCTTAAATTTAGCTTTTCCCAAACAGCATCTATTGTAGATTTGTTGTCTCATTTAGAAAAATGCAAATTGTATTTTAATTTTGCTTACAATGAAGATGCTGCGCAAATTTTATTGCCTATTCATAATTCTGCTAATTCAGCCAGGCGGCAATGTTTTTGCACAAGTAGATACTACCGGACCTTTTGTTGACTCCACAAAATATGCCCTTGAATTGATGAAAGTACAGTCAAAAAAATGGGGGCCGAATGATACAATTTATGTTCCGGCAATCCTATATCAAAATGAGATCGTCAATTTCAAAGAAGAAGGAATGGCCTGGATATCAAATCTTTCTCCTGAGAAGCTAGCCAAATTTATCAATGAATGGACAAGGCTTCGTAATGCCGTATATGTAACTTACCCCTATGCAAAAGTGGCTGGAGCAACCATAAATGATATCAATCAACAACTAGTTGGAGTGAATGGCAAAAAAGAAAGAAAGGCTAAAATCAAGTCGAGAGAAAAGGAATTAAAAAAACAGTTTGGAGATCCATTATCAAATCTTTCTGTTTATCAAGGCAAAATATTAATGAAGCTTATTAATAGGCAAACAGGTAATAATTGTTATGAAATAATTAAAGAATATAAAGGCGGGGTAAATGCCCGGTTTTATCAAACTGTAGCATGGTTTGTTGGCGGCAACCTTAAACAGGATTGGGATACGAAAGAAAATTCCATGGATCGGCAGATTGAGAGTTTTGTAAAAGAAATTGACGGAAACTGGTACGGCAACCCTTATCGACGTTAATTACCACTCTTAATTTTTTCCTTTATACATTTGAACAACAAATTTTAGAAATGAAGGTAGATATACTTGCTATTGGCGTACATCCAGATGATGTTGAACTAGGTTGTTCCGGAACTATCATCAATGAAATAAAAAATGGGAAAAAAGTAGGCATTGTAGATTTAACACAAGGTGAATTAGGTACCAGAGGAACAATTGATTCCAGATATGAAGAAGCAGCAAATGCTGCCATGATAATGGGAGTACAATGCAGGGAGAACCTAAAAATGAGGGATGGTTTTTTTGAAAATGATGAAACCAATAAATTAAAACTTATTGCTGCTATACGTAAATATCAACCCGATATTGTAATTGGCAATGTGTTACATGACCGACATCCAGATCATGGCCGAGCTGGAAAAATGATTGCTGAGTGTTGCTTTTTAGCAGGGCTTACAAAAATTGAAACCAAGGATGAAGAAGGAAAAGAACAAGCAAGATGGCGACCATCGTATGTTTTGCATTATATACAAGACTGGTATCATGAACCAGATTTGCTTATCGACATCAGTAATGTTTTTGAACAACGCATGAAATCTATAGAGGCTTATGCTACACAATTTCATTCCCCAGAAAATAAAGCTTCGACTGATCCGCAAACATATATTTCTACACCCGATTTTTTAGATAGTGTAATTGCCAGAGCCAGAATGTTTGGGAAAAGAATTGGTGTAAAATATGCGGAAGGTTTCATCACAGAAAAAAAGATAGGCATTAACTCTTTGGATGCATTGATTCAAAATGAAACTTAAACAACTGTTAGTTGGTTTTGTTTAAGAAAACATGATCAAAATCACTTTTTTTTGTATCAAATTATACAATTCTTTAGCATATCCAATTACAGATTAAAGGTTATCTTTGCACATCTGAAATTAGTAACTATGGCGAGCCCAAAATTCTCAAATACATCCCAATCATTTCATACGGAGCTTAAAAAAAGAATCAACGATTATTTTAAGCAAGCTGGTAAGTCAATGACCGGCAATTTTTCCCTTTATTTTAAAGCCATTTTATTAATTGTAAGTTTTTTATTCATATATGTACATCTTGTTTTTTATACTCCAGCAACCTGGTTAGCAATAGTTGAATGTATTGTGCTCGGTGGGCTAACTGCCTCAATCGGTTTTAATGTAATGCATGATGGATTGCATGGCAGCTTTAGCCAAAAGAAATGGGTGAATGAAATGGCAGGATTAACACTTAATTTTTTGGGGGCAAATAATTTCATGTGGCGCAATAAACATAATATTATTCATCACACTTATACTAATATTGAAGGTATTGATGACGATATAGAAGCTAAGCCATTATTACGTCTTTGTGAAACACAAAAACATTACAAGATTCATCGTTTTCAACATTGGTATTTTTGGCTTGCCTATTCCCTATTATATATCTGGTGGGTATTATTTACTGATTATAAAAAATATTTTCTTGGAAGAATAGGACCAACACCTATTAAAAAAATGAGTTTTGCTGATCATGTTTCATTCTGGGGCTTTAAACTATTACATGCCTTTTTGTTTTTTGCATTGCCAATTTATACGTTAGGATTTTCTACCTGGATTGTAGGCTTTCTGATTTATGGCATGTTCACAGGTTTTGTATTAAGTATTGTATTCCAATTGGCACATACTGTTGAAGAAACTCATTTTCCGCAAGCAAATGAAGGAACAGGCAAGATGGAAGACGAATGGGCTGTACATCAATTGAAAACGACTGCCAATTTTGCTACCCGTAATAAATTAATATCATGGCTTGTTGGTGGTCTAAACTTTCAGGTAGAGCATCATCTTTTCCCTAGAGTATCTCATGTTCACTACCCGGAAATAAGTAAGATTATTAAAAATGCTTGTAATGAATTTGGCGTTCCTTATATAGAACATAAAAGAATGAGAATGGCTGTTGCATCTCATATCACTCATTTGAAAACATTAAGCCGAAAATAATTTTAAAATAAAAAAAATTAAAGCTGCTTTATGCAGCTTTTTTTAATGAATAAACTTAATACTTGCCTTACTTTTGAATCAAATGAGAGAGATTACGTATTGCAAAAGAGAAAAAAATAAGAATGACTGACCTTAGTAAACATGATCCTAATATTGTTGGAAATCCTGATAATAATATTTTTGGCCTACCAACTAATGAAGAGAATTCTAAATTAATCATTATCCCTGTTCCATGGGAAGTTACAGTAAGTTATGCTGCTGGAACTGCAAGAGCTCCAGAAGCAATATCAAAAGCAAGTTTGCAAGTTGATTTATTTGACCCTGACATTCCTGATGCTTGGAAACAAGGATTCTATTTGCGACCAATTGACAAAAAAATATTAATGAAAAGCGACTTTTTACGTAAAGAAGCTGAATTATATATTGACTACATATCAAGAGGTGATGATGTTGCTGCAAATCAGTTCATGAGTAAAGCACTAAGAGAAGTAAATGAAGGCGGTGAGTTTTTAAACACTTGGGTATATGAACAAACCAAAGATTTACTGGAAAAAGATAAATTAGTAGGCCTACTAGGTGGCGACCATAGTACACCTCTTGGATACTTTAAAGCAATAGCCGAAAAGCATGGAGATTTTGGCATTTTACAAATAGATGCTCATTTTGATCTTAGAGTAGCGTATGAAGGATTCAATTATTCTCATGCTAGTATTATGTACAACGCATTAACTGAGATCCCGGAATTAAAAAGATTAGTACAAGTTGGTATTCGGGATTTTGGAAGTGATGAATGGGAGTATGTAAAAAATAGTAACTATCGCATTATTACCTACTTTGATAAGGAAATTAAAGACCGACAGTTTGAAGGGCAAACCTGGAAACATATTTCTGAAGAGATTATTGACAAACTTCCAGAAAAGGTTTTCATAAGTTTCGACATAGATGGACTAGACAGAAAACTTTGCCCATTTACTGGCACACCCGTTCCGGGTGGATTTGAATTAGATCAGGTATTTTATTTATTTATGCAACTTTTGCACAGCGGTAAAAGGATTGTTGGATTTGATCTCAACGAAGTTGGAATTGGTGGCGATACAGATTGGGATGCTAATGTTGGCGCAAGAGCTTTGTATAAATTGTGTAATTTATTGGTAGCAAGTAACCCTTAATAAAATATACAAAATGAATCAGTTTACATTCATTTTAAAAAATGAAAAAATCGCTTCTTATAAAAAATCCATACTTGCAATCATTGGATTAAACTTACTCTTTTTTATATATCTATCATATTCAACTAATAATAATTATATAAGAAATACAGCAATATTCGCAATTGCATTTACTCTTTTGAGTTATTTATTATCATATTTTCTGGAAAGAAAAAATATAGTATTCAGCGCTGTTTTTACATCAGTAGCATTTTTCATTTTTTCATATTTCAAGCTACATCTTTGGTGGCAAGCAATTGCAATGCTTTTTATTCTTTTAATGTATTTATACTCTATTAGGATTTTACAAGTTATTATTACTGAAAAAATAATTATTTATCCATCATTCCCAAATAAACATATTCAATGGGAAATGCTTAATAATTTACTAGTAAAAGACAACCTTTTAACGATTGATTTTAAAAATAATAAACTGATCCAATCAGAAATAATAGTTGAAAAGAAAGATGAAATAGATGATGAGAAAGAATTTAACGACTTTTGCAGACAACAATTGAATAAATGGGTTTAGAACAATCTCCATATATATTATATTCCGATGGCAAGGGAAACATTTTTGAAGACATTTCATTATATGTAGCTGGCCGAAGTGGCTGGGATGCTGTAGATATTCCAGCTGAAGATTGGATAGAGTTGCCTTTTGGTGGATCATTATATGAATTGCCTGGACGAAAAGGAATAGGTATTGATGTTGAAACCGGTGAAATGCGATTATGCGAAAAAGGATTAGCAGTTGCTGCATTTGTACCTCCTGCTTATTCTGGTTTTTATATGGCAGCATTTGAAAGTGATGCTGACGCACCAATATTACCTTTATTCTGTTATTCCGCGGCTGCCTGGTTAGATGGCAAATTTTATGTGCCTGCCGTAAGAATTGAACAAGATATACGGCAAGATTGTGAGGGATATGATTCAGAAAAAGTAGCAGCTGGAGTAAACGATCTATTAAAACACTATCCGCATAACAGATTAGTAAGCCATTTGGCAAATAACTGTGCATTAACTTATCAATGCCCTGCTGCAAGAAATTTTGCTCTAGGAAGATGGGAATGCCCAATTCCAGTTTCCCCGGCATGTAATGCAAATTGTGTTGGTTGTATTTCATTACAACCTGATGAAGAAACGATTGTATCTCCGCAAGACAGATTGGCATTTAAACCTACGGCAGAAGAGATTGTAGAGTTCACAGTTCCTCATTTAGAATCAGCTCCCTATCCTATTGTTAGCTTTGGACAAGGATGCGAAGGCGAACCATTATTAATGTGGGAAACAATGCGGGATGCAATAATAGAAATAAGAAAACATACCAAGAAAGGGAGTATCAACATTAATACAAACGGGTCAAAACCAGATGCCGTAAAAGCATTATGCGAAGCTGGGTTAGATTCGATAAGAGTAAGTACAAATTCTGTTCGGAAAGAAATTTATACCCCATATTATCGGCCTAACAATTATGTGTTTGAGGACATAGTTGAAAGTCTGAAAATCGTCAACAGTTTTGGAGGGTGGACATCAATTAATTTTTTTGTTTTTCCAGGCATGACTGACTCCATTGCAGAGTATGAAGCTTTGAGAAAGTTTATTAAAGAAACAGGGTTAAAAATGATACAATGGAGGAGTTTCAATATTGATCCAGATTGGTATTTAGGAAAAATTGGAGTTACTGATACTGGCGAATGTCTTGGAGTAAAGCAATTACAACAATTAATTAGAGAAGAATTTCCTGATCTGAAATATGGGTACTTCAATCCTCCTATTGAACGTATAAACGGAAAATTCGAAATGGATTTTGCACATCATTGATATTACGACCAACAGAATGAAAAAAAAGTACTCGCAAAATAAAATTCTCGTTGGTGTAGTATTGGCAATTTTAGCAACGATTATCTGGTCAGGCAATTTTATTATAGCCAGAAGTGCAAAAGACACAATTCCACCTGTTTCATTAGCATTCTATCGTTGGCTCACAGCCACTCTTATATTACTCCCTTTTACATGGCAATTATTTATTAAAGAATTTGGAATACTTAAAACCCATTTTTTTTATTTCCTTCTAGTGGCAGTAACCGGAGTTTCAATGTTCAACACTTTTGTATACATAGCTGGCCATACTACAGAAGCTATTAACATGGCATTACTTGGAACAACTACCTCACCAATCATATCTGTAATTCTCGCAAGAATTTTTCTTAAAGAATTAATTCCAGGGACAAGAATAATTGGTATGTTGATTTGTATTGCAGGTATCTTATTATTACTTAGCAAGGGTGACCTAAACATTTTGTTATCATTTTCATTTACAGAAGGAGATTGGTGGATGCTGGCGGCTGCATTTACATTTGCTATTTATAATGTATGTGCAAAAAAGAAACCAGCAGCGATGAGTTCTAAAAATTTTCTATTTACTGTTTTTCTTATTGGCACGATAATTCTGCTGCCTTTTTATCTTATTGAGTTAAATAATAAAGGATCTTTTGAAATTAATGGTACCAACCTGATTGCTATACTCTATTTGGGCTTAGGAGCTTCAGTTATTTGTTTTTTATTATGGAATGAATCAATTGCAAACCTTGGTGCAGGCAGAGCATCATTATTTGGCAACCTTATACCTGTTTTTAGTAGTATTGAAGCAGTCCTCTTTTTGAATGAAAAAATTTCTATTACTCATTTGATTAGCTTTATATTAGTAGTGATTGGTTTATTGATTGCCAATTTGAACATAAAATCATTTATTCAGGCTTTAAATAAAAAATAATTGTCGTACGTAATATCAAAGAGAATTCTACCAATAATTGTAATCGCACAATTTGCAGGCACATCGCTTTGGTTTGTTGGTAATGCAGTTTTACCAGAATTAAAACAAACACTAGGTTTATCACAATATGCTGTAAGTCATGTTACTTCAGCTGTAATGCTGGGTTTTATCGCTGGTACACTTGCTTTTGCCTTCTTCTCTTTAGCTGATCGTTATTCTCCTGTTAAGCTTTTCTTCATTTGTTCTTTATTAGGCGCCTTATCTAACTCTTCTGTAGCATGGTTAGCAAAAGACGCTTCATCATTATTTCTCTTGCGATTTATTACTGGATTTTTTATAGCAGGTATTTATCCTGTTGGGATGAAGATTGCTGCCGACTGGTATGAAAAAGGCTTAGGGAAAGCCTTAGGATATTTATTAGGTGCTCTAATTCTTGGTACTGCGTTTCCTCATCTTTTAAAGAACAGAGATTTTGCATTACCATGGAAATCGGTTTTGTATTGTACATCTATTTTTGCAGCAATTGGCGGAATGTTAATGATTTTATTTGTTGGTGACGGACCTTACCGCAAAAAATCAGGAGGCTTTCAGTGGAATGCTTTTGGTAAAATATTTTCATCTAAAAAATGGAGACAATCAGCTTATGGATATTTTGGACATATGTGGGAACTATATACTTTCTGGGGTTTCTTGCCAATTATACTTTTATTATATGCTTCAAAAAATAAGGTTGATTTAAATATCCCGCTACTTTGTTTTCTTATAATTGGTATTGGAAGTATAAGTTCCATTATAGGCGGTTATCTTTCAAAAAATTGGGGTAGCGCAAAGGTGGGAATGACAGCATTATTTATTTCAGGTTTGTGTTGTATTCTTTCACCCTTCATTTATAATCTTCCGCCGCCATTTTTTCTTTCAATTCTTTTCATTTGGGGATTTACAGTTAGTCCAGACTCACCGCAATTTTCAACATTAGTAGCTCAATATGCACCAGATGGTTTAAAAGGAACTGCACTCACCATATATAACTCCATTGGATTCTTCATTTCTACGCTTAGCCTGATTATAATTGATAGAATATTTTATAGTGAAAGTTTTCTTGCGAAAGAAAACACAATGGGATTGCTTGGGCTTGGTGCATTATTTGGAATTCCTTCTTTAATAAAGCTTATACGTTCAAAATAAAAAGTGCCAGATAATCAAATCTGGCACCATTTAAGTATGTCAACATATAGTTTTCTAATCCAGACTTTCCTGACAATTATCTAACTTCATTTTCTCCATCTGTTTGGCAGCGCTATTCTTAGTTACTTCTACCATCTCCATTCTTACCCTGGTAATACTTTGTTTAACGTTACATGCTACATAATAAGTTCCTCCTGCTTCTGCATCAATTTCTATTTCAGTTTCCTTTTTAAAAAGTCCGGCACCTCCGACCTTTGTGCTGATAGTATGTTTTCCAGGGGTAACTGTAAGCCGCATGTATTTGTTATTACTTAGTTTACATTTTTTTTCATCATCAAGAAATACTGCCCAGTTTGCACCAGCAGCGCCCCATTGTCCAACTCTATAAATATAAATGTAAGTAGTATCGCCATCAGGAGTCTGAACCCTTGCATTGGCATCAACACCTGATAAAGAGCCAATAAGAGTAATTAATGAAGCAAATAGAAACTTTCGCATAAAATATTTTTCTCAAATATAATCTGAAAAGTAAATCGAAAATTCCTCTTTTGCTATCAAATTAAAAAAAATATTAACATTTCTTAAATAGGTATTTGTGCAAGTTGCACGGCATTTGCTTCGTTAATAACAGGTGTGAACAACATTAGTTTGCATGCCAGAACACCAAAATGTAAATTTGTATGAATAATTATTACACTATGTCGCAATCGCTTGATGTAAAGAATCGTACACAAGCAACTTTAATAACGGTTGGATTTGCCGTTTCTGCAATACTGCTGATGTTTCTTCTTAAATGGAAGCTACCGGAGTTTGTAAAAACTATATATGAACCCGGAATTGAAGTTGAACTTAATTTGCCAGATGAACCAGAGTTATTAGCTGATGGCGGTGGCGGTGGTGGAAATCCGGTTCAAGCAACAGGAGCACCAGGCATTGCCCCTTACACACCTCCGGCACCTGGCGAAAATCAGGATTCAAAAGATATTGAAGAAAATAATGATCTAAGTAGTCCGGCTGTAACAAGACCTGTTGTATCAAAGCCAAAAGCTACAACTATAACAAATACATCAGTTGCGAAAACACCGCCTCAACCTGTAGTTGAAGTACCTGCTCCTAAAATACCAAAAGCAGTGCTTGGAAAAACAACAACAGGAACTGGAAAAGGTGGAGGATCAGCGGACGATTATGACAGAGCTGGTGGAAGTGGAACTGGTAGCGGTGTTGGAAACGGATCTGGTACTGGTGGCGGAAGTGGAACTGGAAATGGTGGTGGAAACGGATCCGGATCAGGTAGTGGAAGCGGACCAAAAGTAATGGGTGGTGATCGAAAAATTATTCGTCATTATTCTTTTCAAGGAGAATTGGAAAAAGCAACTATTTACGCTAATGTAAGTGTTTCACCAGAAGGTAATGGACGATTTGTTAGCATTGCAAGAGGTTCATCCAGTAGCAATAACGCTTATAAAACTGCAATTATGCAATACCTTCAGAATATAAGATTTGACAAATCAGACCATGAATCAATGGTAACAGTCCGATTTAATTTTGAAGTAAACTAAAAAGAATTCAACTAATTAATATAGGGATGCTTTGCTAAAACCATTGCATCCCTTTCTTATTTTTGTACTCCATGGATTACAAAGAAACGCTGGAATATTTATTTAGCCGATTACCTATGTTCAGTAGAATTGGTGCGGCAGCTTATAAAGCTGATCTCACTAATACAATTGAACTCTGCAAATCTCTGGGCAATCCGCATCAACAAATCAAAACAGTTCATATTGCAGGCACGAATGGTAAAGGATCAGTTAGCCATATGCTTGCAGCCATATTTCAATCCGCAGGTTACAAAACAGGTTTATATACTTCTCCTCATTTAAAAGATTTCAGGGAAAGAATTAAGATTGATGGGAACATGGTAAGTGAAGATTTTGTTATTGACTTTACAAAAAAAATAAACCCACTTATTGAACAATTGAGTCCAAGCTTTTTTGAAATTACTGTAGCCATGGCTTTCGACTATTTTGCTCAGGAAAAAGTAGATAT
This sequence comes from Chitinophagaceae bacterium, assembly GCA_024643655.1. Lineage (GTDB taxonomy): Bacteria > Bacteroidota > Bacteroidia > Chitinophagales > Chitinophagaceae > JJ008. Next base: position 78,575 of record JAHEMM010000002.1, read on the forward strand.
TGCTATCGTTGAAACCGGGATGGGTGGACGATTGGATAGTACCAATATTATAACTCCCGAAATTTCAGTTATAACAAATATTGGTTTTGACCATATGCAATTCCTTGGTGATACAATTGAAAAAATTGCTTTTGAAAAAGCTGGCATAATCAAAGCCGAAATCCCAACGATAATTGGTGAGATTACTCAGGAAACAAAACCTGTTTTTGAAAAAGTAGCAATAACGAAAAAGTCGAATTTATCTTTTGCATCAGAAAAATTTCAAATAGAGGGAATGCATTGGTATAACAATCAATTTCACCTAACTGTATTTGAAAAAGAAAGCAGCAAATCTGAAACTTACCAACTTGATTTGACAGGCATCTATCAAAGTAAAAACTTATTAACTGTATTAACTTCTTGCAACATATTAAAAGAAAAAGGTTGGCTGATTAAAGATCAACACATCAAGGATGGATTACAAAATGTTAAAAAACTAACAGGTCTTTTCGGTCGCTGGGATGTTGTTCTTACAAATCCAACAATTGTGTTAGATGTAGCACATAATGCTGAAGGGATACAACAACTCTTACAACAAATTGAATTCACTCCACACAAACAACTTCATTTAATCTTAGGGATGGCAAAAGATAAAGACTATGATGAAGTGTTAAAAATATTACCAAAAAATGCAATTTATTATTTTACAAAAGCAGAAATTCCAAGAGCTTTACCCGAAGAAGAATTAACAGCAAAAGCAGCTTCATATAACCTGCAAGGAAAGTCTTTTATGAATGTAAATGCTGCCTTGTATTCAGCTTCTACTAAAGCTGATAATGATGATCTTATTATTGTTTGCGGAAGTGTATTTTTAATTGGAGAAATAAGTTTGCAAAGTATTAAAGCTATCTGGGGAAAAGAAGGCGATGGGTCATCTGCTTTCCAACTATTTGAATTACTGGATTTTTTCGTTTAATCTATCCGCATCATATTTGGATGTAACCTAATTCCATTAAAGCATACAAAATACAACTAACATGCATTGCCTGAACAATCTTATTCTCTTTTAGTAACAGCTTCAATTCTTCAATCGTTAACAGCACTATCTCTATTTCTTCATTTTCATCCAGCTGCTGCTCTGTAATTTTCGTACCACCAGTGGCAAGAAACATATGCAAAAGGTTGCTGTTTGTAGAGGGATTGGGAGAAATTTTTCCTAGATACTTATAATCAGAAAAGGCATACCCCGTTTCTTCCAATAGTTCTCTTGCCACTGCTTCTTTGAAATTATTATCCGAATCATCTACACATCCTCCTGGAATCTCAATACAGTTTTCGCCCAAAGCATGGCGATACTGACGAACCATAACTACTTTACCTTCTTCCGTTATAGGCACCGCTCCTACCCAAGTAGGGAAATCATACACATAATAAGGATCAACAATTTTTCCTTGAGGTGTTTCACAAACTTCTTTACGAACTTTAAACCAGCGATCGTTAAAAAGTTTTTTGGAAGAAAGAGTTCTCCATTTAAGGTCTGCCATAAATTAATCTATACTATTAATAAGTACATTATATCACCAACTCATTCTTTCTCGTAAAGCGGTAATATGTGCCACATGATGTTTACAGTGCCAGGCATACATCCCTAATAAAAACCAAAGCCGCATGGTCTTTTTATGTTCCGGATGAAAAACAGTACGATTGTTCCATTCATCATCCGTTACATACTTTAATGCTTCAAACCAACGGGCATGCAAAGCATGCAATAGTGTTGTAGAAATATTTATCGGAAGCTTCCTTACATCATTCATTTCAGCCCATTGCTTTTCATCATACGTTTTAATAGTAGGGTTTTCTTCTGTTAATGCTACTTTAAATCTGCAATAGGCGTTCATATGACTATCTGCAATATGATGTACTAATTGATGCACTGTCCATCCGCCTTCCCGATACGGTGTATATAATTGTTTTTCATCAAGATTTAATATTGCGTTCTCAAGATGTATCGGTAAAAACTTTATTTCAGCAAGCCATTCCACTTTTTGTTCAATTGAAAATGGTTTGGGTTCATATTCGCCAATCGGATAACGAGGGTCAATTACAACTGCGGACATAAGAATATTTTTATTTAACTATTTCTAAAAGTTCTACTTCAAATATCAAAGTAGCACCTCCCGGTATATCACTTCCAGCGCCTCTGTCGCCATATGCAAGATCAGAAGGAATCCATAATCGCCAATGGCTTCCTTCTTTCATCATAGGCAATGCAATTTGCCAACCTTTAATTAAAGCTTTTAATGGAGCAGAAAAAGGCTGACCTCTTTTAAAGGAATTGTCAAATTCTTTACCGTCCAGTAATGTTCCTTTATAATGTGCTTTTACGGTTGCATTTACATCGGGATATTCACCTGATCCTTCTTTGATCACTAAATATTGTATCCCTTCAGGAATTTCTACAATTCCTTCTAATGATTTATTAGTTTCTAAAAAGGCAGCTCCTGCTTTTTTCTGTGCTTCAATTTTGTCTGACATATATTGTTTTAATTTATTTTGAATACTCATCCGATAATAGCTACTATTAAACTTTAAAAAATACTTTTAGGCTTCTCTCAGTGAATGGCCAGTTAAACCTATAAATACATCTTCAAGGTTTGCTAGTTTCATTTCTTTCTTACGATCAAAACCTGAAGCGATTAAATTATCAATTAATTGATCTGGCGTATCCAACGCAATAATATTTCCATCATCAATTATCGCTACTCTGTCACATAGATATTCCGCCTCATCCATATAATGGGTCGTAATGATGACTGTTGTTCCTCTTTCTCTTATTTTTTTTATTAACTCCCAAAGATTTCTTCTTGCCTGAGGATCTAAACCAGTAGTCGGTTCGTCGAGAAAAATTACTCTTGGCGTATTAATTAATGTAGTGGCCACTGAGAAGCGTTGTTTTTGTCCGCCACTTAATTCTTTCACTTTTGCTTTGGCTTTGTCTTGCAAGTTAACCATGTCCAGCAATTCCATCGGATCAACTTTTCTATTATATAATCCGCAGAATAAATCGATTAACTGTATTAGATTCAACCCTGGGTAATAACCACTCGTTTGTAACTGAACACCTATTATTTTTTTTATTCCACCTGGTGAAGCATCAAGATCTAATCCATCCACAATAACTTTACCACTTGTTTTTATACGCAATGTTTCAATTATTTCCAATGTAGTAGACTTACCTGCGCCATTTGGACCTAATAACCCAAATATTTCACCTTCAACTACATCAAATGATATTCCTTTTACTGCTTTAAAACTGCCATAGTTTTTAACAAGATCCTTTACAGAAATAATTATTTTTTTCATTCAAAAAAATTAATCGAGATAAGTTTCTAATTCTTCCATCATTTCCTTGCTACCAATAAACATTGGTGTACGCTGATGTAATTCAGTAGGTATTATATCCAGAATTCGTTGTTTCCCATCAGTTGCTTTACCACCTGCTACTGCCATTATAAAAGCAAATGGATTACACTCATATAATAGACGAAGCTTTCCTTCGGGCCTCTCTATTGTTCCTGGATACATAAATATACCACCCTTGATCAGATTACGATGTACATCAGAAACCATACTACCTATATACCGCTGGGTATAAGGGCCTCCATTGGTTTTATCTTTTTTCTGACAAGTAGTTATATATTTTTTTACACCTTCTTCATACTGGAAAAAATTTCCATGATTAACAGAATATATCTTTCCTGTATCTGGACATTTGAGGTTAGGATGACTTAACTCCCATTCACCTATTGCCGGATCTAAAGTAAAACCATTCACCCCCCTTCTGGTAGCGTAAACCAACATAGTAGAAGATCCATAAACAACATAACCAGCAGCTACTTGTTGATTTCCCGGTTGTAAAAAATCCTCTTCTTTTACAACCGTACCAATTGGAGTTATTCTTTTATAAACAGAAAAAATAGTCCCAATTGAAACATTAACATCAATATTCGCACTACCATCAAGTGGATCATACAAACAAACATATTTCGAATTAACACTCTTTGCATCTTCAAAAGCCACAAATTCATCCAACTCTTCACTTGCTATACCAGCACAACTTATTCCATGTCTTAGAATACCAGTAAATTGATCATTTGCATAAATATCCAATTTTTTAACTTCTTCTCCCTGAACATTAATAGTCCCATAATCACCAAGTATATCTACCAATCCTGCCTTATTAACTTCTACATTTACTCTTTTTGCAGCTAATCCTATATTCCTTAGCAAATTTGACAGTTCTCCAGTAGCATGAGGGAAGTCTCTAAGCTGTTGAATGGTAAATTCATCTAGTGTCTGTACTTTCCTGTTAATATTCATTTTTGAAAGATTTAGATATTGACAAAAGTAAGGGATTGGATGATAGTTTAAAAAGCCTCTATCAAAGATATACTCATGCAAGAAAATCTAAAAAACCCGGCATTTTAGCGACATTTGCAGACTTATTGATTGGCAGACAATAAAATCGATAATTTATAGCATGAAGATTTTTAAATTCGGAGGAGCATCCGTCAGTAGCGTAGAAAGGATTCTAAACCTTGGACATATTATGAAACATTGGGACAATGAAAAAATTGTCGTTATCGTTTCTGCGATGGGTAAAACAACCAATGCACTCGAAAAAGTTGTAGATGCATTTACAGCTAACAAACAAGAAGAAGCAATACAGTTGTTTAATCAAATCAAACAACAACACCTTTCTACAGCCAAATATGTATTAGTTACGCATTACTTAGCATGCGAAAAACAATTAAAAGATTTCTTTACAGAAGTAGAATGGCTACTTTATGATACGCCGGTTAGAGAATATGATTATTATTATGACCAGATAGTATGTGCTGGCGAATTATTTTCCACTTCCATTATTAGTGCTTTTTTGAACGAAATAGGGATTCAGAACAAATGGATTGATGTAAGAGATATTATTAGAACAAATGATGATTTTAGAAACGCCGAAATAGATTGGAATTTCACAAAGCAAAATGTCGATAAAATAGTAACCCCTTACTTTAACAATTATAAAATTGTACTAACGCAAGGTTTTATTGGTGCTACTGATGAAAATGAAAGCACAACACTTGGACGAGAAGGAAGTGATTATACTGCAGCTGTATTTGCCAATCTTTTGGACGCAGAAAGTGTTACGATATGGAAAGATGTAGTAAGTGTAATGAATGCCGATCCTAAACAATTTGCAAAAGCTATTCCTATTGCAGAGTTAAATTATAAAGAAACATTGGAAATGGCTTATTATGGCGCACAGGTTATTCATCCAAAAACAATAAAACCGCTTCAGAATAAGAGCATCCCACTGATTGTAAAATGTTTTATTGATCCAACATTGCCGGGTACAGAGATTCACAATAAAACTTTAAAAAAACTTCCCCCGATTATTGTATTAAAAGAAAATCAAGTTTTACTGAAAGTAACTACGAAAGATTTTTCTTTTGTTGGAGATCATGAAGTAAGACGGCTATATGAGCTCTTTGAAGGATTACATTTGAAGCCCAATCTTACACAAATTGGAGCAATCAGTTTTATTTGTGTTTTAGATTTTTGGCCAGAAAAAATAGAAAAGCTAGCATTAAAAGCTTCAGAGTTTTTAAATGTTGAGCTTACAAAAGAGTTATCACTTCTTACCATTCGGCATTATACAAAAGAAATATTTGAAGAGTTAACAAGCGAAAAAACAATTTTAATTCGCCAACAAACAATGGACACAATTCAGGTTTTGCTTAAATAATGTCTCAAAGCTTTTCCACAGTAATTGTTTGGATCATTTTTTTAGCAACAGGTTTGTTATGTAAAATAGCAGGTTTCCAGGTACCCATATTTTCCATCCGGGTAATTAGTTCATCATTCAGATGATTGGTACCAGTAATACTTTTTAAAACTTTAAAATTAACCGGCACTCCATCTTTATCAATTATAAATTCTAATTGAACATATGTTTTCTTTACCCCTTTTGGTAAAAACTCTGCAACTTCCTGTCCTACATTATCAAGGTATATCATGAAAGCTTTGGCGCCTCCCGGGAATTCAGGCCATTGGTGTACTGCCTCAACTAATTCACCTAAAACTCTGGTACGATGTGCTACAGGCGGCCTTTTAATGTCATTTTCAACCAGCAAATTTTTTGATTTTCTTGGTGGCGCATCATTGATAATATACTCACCTTCTTCATTAATCAATACGACCGGTATTTGTTTGTACTTTTCAAAATATTCAAACGCATCTTCCATCCGATCAGAGAAATCTTTCAACTTTTGATTGATTTTAGTAAGGCCATCTAAATACTTAATACTTTTTTCTTTATTGTAAGCAATTGGGAAAATATGAACAGGAATAAAATCTTGCCCCTGACTTTTGCTAAATGCAGCCAACACATATAATTCGTCGATCTGCTTATCAGTAATTGGTATGCAACCAACCGTTACACAACTACCATGAATATAAATAGCACTACCGGGTCTCTCAGCATCACTAAGAATTTTATCCGAAGCATTTGGATAGTTCAATCCCAATGATAAATAATAGTTGCTTTTTGGATTGAATTCATTAATGTAATAAAATCCTTCCGGCACCTGATAATCACCTTCCATTCTTTTTGGCCCTAAAGTTCCTGCCAAAGCACAGACTTTGTAAGTTTTAAAAAGCTGAAACTTATCCTTTAAATCATTCTTAACCCAAACCTCCAACTGGCTATCGTACTTAAATGAACGGATGTACATATACTTTGCCGGCCATTCTATTTTTTTTTCTGCAAATTGCTTTTGCAATGTGTCCAATTTTCTTTCAAAAGCTTCGGTAGGTCGGGGGAAATTTCTTTGATAATCTATAAAAGAATACGAATTAGACCCTCCGCGGACAGCAGATGGTTGTGCAGAAATTGCTAATGTAGATCCAATTATAAAAGTAATTAAAATGAGGTTCTTCATACTAGTTTCAATAAAAATAACGATGATCAATAAATAATATTATTGACTTAATGGTAAACTATTCGTAAATATAATTAAAACGAAAGTTGTGTAATAATCGAAATGCCCGTTATTAACAATTCTAACACAATGTTTACAAATTCCCTCTGGCATCCTGCTCTCTTTCTAGTGCTTCAAACAAGGCTTTGAAATTACCTTTTCCAAAACTTTGAGCACCTTTACGTTGTATAATTTCGAAAAATAAAGTTGGTCTGTCTTCTAATGGCTTACTGAATATCTGCAATAAATAACCTTCGTCATCTCTATCAATCAACACTCCTAATTTTTGTAGTGGAGCAAGGTCCTCATCAATTTTACCAACTCTGTCCAAAACAGTTTCATAATAACTTGCAGGAATATTCAAAAATTCAATCCCTCTTTTTTGTAATTCAGTTACAGTTGCTACAATATCATTTGTAGCTATGGCCACATGTTGTACGCCCTCTCCATTATAGAAATCAAGATACTCTTCTACCTGACTTTTCTTTTTCCCTTCTGCTGGTTCATTAATTGGGAATTTAACATACCCGTTTCCATTACTCATTACTTTACTCATCAAAGCAGAATATTCAGTAGATATATCTTTATCATCAAAACTTAGGATATTTTTAAACCCCATCACTTCTTCATAAAATTTAACCCATGGGTTCATTTGATTCCAACCAACATTTCCAACACAATGGTCCACATATAATAAACCAGTCGATTCGGGTTTATAATTAGATTTCCATTCCCTAAATCCTGGCATAAATACACCCTTGTAATTTTTACGCTCCACAAAAATATGAACGGTATCTCCATACGTATGAATACCACTTAAAACTACTTCACCACTATTATCTTTTAACACTACTGGTTTCATGTATTCCTTGCCGCCTCTTTTGGTCGTTTCATCAAAGGCACTTTTGGCATCATCAACTTTTAAAGCAATTACCTTTACACCATCTCCATGTTTGTAAATATGGTCAGCAATCAAATTATCAGATCTTAGCGGCGTCGTTAAAACAAATGTGAGTTTATTCTGGCTAATTACATAACTCACTTTATCCATTATGCCTGTTTCAGGTCCTGCATATGCTAATGATTCAAAACCAAATGCAGTTTTATAAAAATGGGCGGCTTGTTTAGCATTGCCTACATAAAATTCAATATAGTCAGTTCCATATAAAGGAAGAAAATCCGTTGCAATAGCTGTTTTATTATCTGAAAGAGTTGTTGTACTCATAGTCTTATAAGTTTATAATGAAAAAAGAGTAAAAAATCCTAAAATGAATTCAAGACCTGATCAAAGACTATCCATAGCCAAAGCCTCCATCAGCAAACTAAAATGCTGGCGACAATCAAAAAAACGCTTATGTGGATAATCAGGAAGCATATGGCAAATTTAACTAAAATATCTTCCCCAATCCTTTAAGTTCACTGATTATCTTTGCTCCCATGCAAAAACCTTCGACTCAACTTAAAATTGGAATTCTCGGTGGCGGTCAGCTTGGCCGCATGCTTTTACAAGCTGCTGCTAATTACCCCGTAGAAACATATATACTTGAAAACGATGAGCAATGCCCGTCTGCTCACTTATGTCATCATTTTACCAAAGGAGATATAAAGGATTTCGAATCTGTTTATAATTTCGGAAAAGAATTAAATGCTATAACTATTGAAATCGAGAATGTAAATGTGGAAGCTTTAGAAAAACTGGAAGCTGAAGGCGTAAAAGTATATCCTAAACCATCTGTACTTAAAACGATAAAGAATAAAATTCTTCAAAAAGAATACTATCAACTACACCAGATCCCAAGTCCTGAATTTATTGTAACAAACAACTTATCAGAATTAAATCAACAAGAAAGTTTTTTGCCTGCAGTACATAAAGTTGGCCAAGGAGGCTATGATGGAAAAGGTGTTCAACTGATTAAAACAAAAGAAGATTTATTAAAAGGGTTTGATGCTCCGGCAGTATTGGAGAAAATGGTACCGATACATAAAGAGATTGCCCAAATGGTTGCAATAAATGAGAAAGGAGATACAGCTTTATATCCACCTGTAGAAATGAAATTTGACCCCTATCTTAATTTGCTGGATTACCAGATTTGTCCTGCAGAAATGGATCAAAAAACTTTGTGGAAAGTAGAAGCCATTGCATTATCAGTAGTTCGAAATTTTAAATCCCCTGGGATTTTTGCTGTTGAATTATTTATAGATAAAGATGGAAATGTATTAGTAAATGAAACAGCACCAAGAGTACATAATAGCGGACATCATACCATCGAAGCACACTATAGCTCTCAGTTTGATATGCTATGGCGCATCATGCTTAATTATCCATTAGGCAATACGGATGCAATTCTTCCTTCCATAATGGTCAATTTAATTGGCGCAGATGGCTTCTCTGGTGAGGCAAAATATGAAGGGCTGGAAGAAGTTCTAAAAATCGAAAATGCTTTTGCTCATATTTATGGTAAAAAGCAAACAAAACCAGGACGAAAAATGGGACATGTTACCATTTTGAGTAAAGAAAAACAGGAACTCATTCATCAATCGAACAAAGTAAAGAACACTTTGTTTGTAAAATCTTGAAAACCATTTATCCAAGTATGAAGCCGTTGATACTTTCCGAAAATTTGGAGAAAGTAAAAGGCTTCTTTTTACGTCTTTGTAATACGATTATACTTTAATTTTTAGTCCCTTATATTTAATTACTATTGCACCAACCATTTATGAGACTTTTTATAGTACTTTTTTCATTTATATCCTTTTTATTACCGGCCTGTGGCGGAAATGATAAAAAGGATGCTTCAAAGCAATCGACCGGTGGTTCTAAAAGATCTCAGGCCATTACAGTTGACGGGTATATTGTTAAGCCACAGCTTTTTCAGGAAAACATTGAAGTACCGGGGAATATCGTTGCTAATGAAGTAGCAGAGATTCATCCAGAAGTATCTGGACGAATTGTTCAACTAAATGTTGCTGAAGGTAGATATGTAGGAAAAGGTACTGTGCTTGCGAAATTATACGACGGTGACCTGAGAGCTCAACTCAATAAATTACAGATTCAATTGGCATTAGCTCAGAAAACTGAAGAACGACAATCTCAATTGTTGAAGATTCAAGGCATCAGCCAACAGGATTATGATATCAGCTTATTACAAGTAAATAGTTTGAAAGCCGATATTGGGATATTACAAACAAGTATCTCAAGAACTGTTGTAAGAGCCCCATTCAGCGGAAAATTAGGTTTGAAAAATATCAGCCCCGGTGCTTATGTGTCTCCCGCTAGTATCATTGCAATTATTAACCAGACGGATATATTGAAATTAGATTTCACCATTCCTGAAAAATATATTGACCAGATAAAAATAGGCCAGTTGGTGACATTCACATATGAAGGTTCTAACAAAGAACTTGGCGCCAAAATTATTGCAACAGCATCCAACATTACGGAAAACACAAGGAGCTTAACAGTAAGAGCTACCGTAATAGGAAAAAATTATGGTTTGCTACCCGGCACTTTTGCAAAAGTCAATTTAAGTTTTGATCCGGATCCAAATGCATTATTAGTACCATCGCAGGCAGTATTACCACAGGCAAGGGGAAAGAAAATTATTCTATATAAAGCAGGTACGGCCATTTTTGCTGATATCACAACAGGTGTAAGAGATTCCTCGAGAGTGCAGATACTGGATGGTTTAGTGGCAGGCGATACAATCGTGGTGACTGGACTATTAAGTGTACGGCCGGAAGCAAAAATTCAGATAAGAAAAATAGTAAATGATCAATAATCAATTTAGAATTTAGTAAAGTGCTAAATAGAATTACAGGACGATGAAGTGTGCGACGCAACGAAAGATGGTAGAAGCAAAGTCGGTGGTAACAAAAATATTTTCATGAACATTTCAGAATTAAGTTTACGGAGACCTGTATTGGCCATTGTGATGAATATTCTCATCATTGTATTTGGCATTATCGGTTTCAGGTTTTTAGGAATAAGAGATTATCCTGCTATCGATCCTCCAAACATAAGTGTACGAACGTCCTATCCCGGTGCAAATGCTGATATTATAGAAACACAGATTACTGAACCCTTAGAAAAAGCAATAAATGGGATAGCTGGAATAAAAAATATCACATCTTCCAGTAGCAACGGTAGTAGCAATATCAATGTTGAATTTAATCTGGGAATAGATTTAGAAGCAGCGGCGAATGATGTAAGAGACAAAGTATCGCAGGCACAACGTTCGTTGCCTGATGATCTTGATTCACCCCCTGTTGTATCGAAAGCAGATGCGAGTTCTGAATCGATTTTATCAATGACCGTACAAAGTAATACCCGTAATCAGCTACAAATCACAGAATATGCTAATAATGTATTAGTAGAACGATTACAAACCATACCAGGTGTTAGTGGTATTCAGATCTGGGGCGAAAAAAGATATGCAATGCGCATCTGGATAGACCCTGCTAAACTGATTGCTTATGGCATTACTTCCAATGATGTGCAAGCCGCTCTGATTAGAGAAAATGTAGAGTTACCATCTGGCAAACTATCTGGCAATAATACAGAGTTAACTGTTAGGACTTTCGGTCGGTTGAATACTGAAGATGAATTCAATAACCTGATTGTAAAAAATATAAACGGTGCTGATATTCGGTTGCTGAATATTGGCGAAGTAGTATTGGGTCCTGAAAATGATGAAACCATGTTGAGGGGAAACGGCACACCTATGATAGCATTGGCAGTTGTACCTCAACCGGGATCTAACTATGTAGCCATATCCGATGAATTTTATACCCGATTAGATCAAATCAAAAAGGATGTTCCGGAGGATATAAGTATCAACATAGCACTGGACCAAACAAAATTTATTAAGAGAGCTATACTTGAAGTAGAAGAAACTTTGATGATTGCCTTCTTACTTGTAGTAATGATCATTTATTTATTTTTCAGAGAATGGATCATTGCTATTCGGCCATTGATAGATATTCCTGTATCCTTGATTGGAGCATTCTTTATAATGTATCTGGCAGGATTTACCATTAATGTTCTCTCCTTATTGGCCATTGTTTTGGCCACAGGCCTTGTAGTAGATGATGGTATTGTAGTAACAGAGAATATTTATAAGAAGATGGAGAAAGGCATGAACAAATGGCAAGCTGCGCTGGAAGGCTCAAAAGAAATATATTTTGCCGTTATTGCCACATCAATCACACTAGCAGTCGTTTTTTTACCAATTGTTTTTTTACAAGGATTTGTAGGAAGGCTTTTCCGGGAATTTGGAATTGTAGTGGCAGGTGCTGTATTAATTTCCGCTTTTGTTTCCTTAACACTAACCCCTGTTTTGAATGTAAAATTAAGTAAGAAAAACCCTCATAAACATTCCTGGTTCTACAATAAAACTGAGCCTTTCTTTCGCTGGTTGGAGAACAGTTATCAATCACTCCTTAAAAAATTTATGGGAGTAAGAAAAATGGCCTGGATTTTAGTGGGACTTTGTGGTGCTGCAATATTTTTTGTAGGAAGAACATTGAAATCAGAACTTGCTCCAATGGAAGACAGAAGTCAGTTCAGGCTTTCGCTTTCTGCTCCTGAAGGGACCTCGTTTGACGCAATGGATAAATATGTGACAAATTTATCTGACTTTATTATAGACTCTGTTCCCGAAAAACAATTAGTATTAACAGTAACTTCTCCAGGATTCACCGGTTCTGGCAATGCCAATACTGGTTTTTTAAGAGTAACATTGGTTCCTCCCACTGAAAGAAGCCGATCGCAAAAGGAAATTGTGGAAATGGTAAATAAGAACCTCCCAAAATTTAATGAAGGAAGAGCATTTGCCATCGAAGAACAAACAATATCTGTAAGTCGTAGAAGTGGGCAACCTGTTTCTTTTGTTGTTCAGAATAATAATTTTGAAAAGCTCACAGCCATTATCCCTAAAATTTTGGAAGAAACAAGACAAAGTGATGTTTTGTTGAATGCAGATGTTGATCTTAAATTCAATAAGCCTGAATTAAGAGTAGAGATCGATCGCTTGAAAGCAGCGGAACTTGGTGTAACTGTTAACGATATTTCTCAAACATTACAATTGGCTTATAGTAACAGAAGGTTAGGTTTTTTTACCAAAGATGGAAAACAATACCAGGTATTAGGACAAGTGGCCAGAAATGACAGAGATGAACCTAATGACTTAAAAACATTATTTGTACGCAACAACAGGAATGAGATGATAAGCCTTGATAATCTTGTTACTACATTTGAATCAAACACACCTCCAACTATTTATCACTTTAACAGGTATAAATCATTTACTATATCCTCCAATATTCAGCCTGGCAAAACTTTAGGTGATGGTATTGAAGAAATGGAGAGAATTGCAAATAAATTACTCGATGATACATTTGCGACCTCCTTATCAGGTTCCTCTAGAGATTTTAAAGAAAGTAGCAGCAATATTAGTTTTGCATTCTTACTGGCTTTATTATTAATATTCTTAATTCTTGCCGCACAATTTGAAAGTTTTGTTGACCCTTTGATTATCATGTTTACTGTGCCTTTAGCCATTGCCGGCGCTGTATTATCATTAAAATTATTTGGACAAACATTAAATATTTTTTCTCAAATTGGAATGATAATGTTGATTGGCCTGGTAACAAAGAATGGTATTCTGATCGTTGAATTTGCCAATCAAAGTCAGAAGAAAGGAATGAAAAAAACAGAAGCTGTAATTTTTGCAGCAACACAACGTTTGAGACCTATTTTGATGACAAGCCTTGCCATGTCACTAGGAGCATTACCACTCGCCTTATCGCTTGGCGCTTCATCAACAAGCCGGATGCCACTTGGTATTGTTATTGTCGGAGGTATATTATTCTCGCTGGTATTAACCCTTCTGGTCATACCTGCGATATACTCTTTTTTATCAACTAAAAAGAAGGAAAGTGAAATAGAAAAGTATACAAGCATTGTATCCAAAAATGAGATCCACCATTCAGATCAATTATAAATTCATTTGAAGATTATGAGAAATTTTCTATTACTAATACAGCTACTAATTTTATCCGCAACTTCATCTGCACAGCAATTATTAACTATTGAACAAGCTATTGCAACAGCACTTAAACAAAATTTTGATATTCAATTATCAAAAAATGATTCCGCTGTAGCTGCTCTTGACTACTCTTTTCGCAATGCCGTTTTTCTTCCTAGAATAAACGGAACGTTTGGATCTAACTGGACTAATAATAATCAGAATCAAAGATTTCAGGATGGCACACAAAGAAAACTAAATGACATCAAGTCTAATAACTTCAATGGAGCCATACAATTGAATTGGGTTTTATTTGATGGATTAAAAATGTTTGCTACCAGAGATAAAGCCAAAGAATTTATTTCGCTTGGAGAATTAGGCATTAAAAATCAGGTTATCAATACAATTGCCAGCATAGTACAAAATTATTATGCTATAGTAAGACAGAAACAACAATTGATTGCAATTGATGAGCAAATATCTCTAAACGAAGAACGGGTAAAACTTGCGCAATACAAGTTGGATATTGGAGTTGGGGCGAAACCAGATGTATTACAAAGCAAAGTTGATTTGAACACCCAAAAAGCTTTAAAACTAAGTGAAGAAAACTTAATGATACAATTCCGGGAACAGTTGAATCAGGTTATGAATATTGAAGCAAAAAGTAATTATTCAGTTAGCGATTCTATACCAATAAACTTGGAGCTTTCTTTGTCAGATATCAAAATGAATTTAGAAAATAAAAACCCAATATTATTGATTACTCAAAAAAATATTGATATTGCCAGATATACATTAAAGGAAAGAATCGCAGAAAAATACCCTACTTTTTCCCTTAATTCTGCTTATAGCTATGCAAGAACAAATAATAAAGCAACAGTTAACCCTTTTCAACCACTATATAGCCGGAACTTTGGAAGAAACATAGGTTTTTCTTTATCGGTACCCATCTTGAATAATTTTACAACAAAACGACAGATAAAACAAGCAGAACTGGATATTCAATTCCGTCAACTTGAATATCAAAACCAACTAACTCTTTTAGACTTCAGTATTATTAATGCTTATAATGACTATGAATTACAAACAAAAGCTCTAAAACTTGAAGAAGAAAATATTTTATTAGCAAAAGAAAACGTAGCGATTGTTTTTGAAGTGTACAGGCTTAATTCTACTACATTAATTCAATTAAAAGAAGCACAGAAAAGTTTACAAGATGCTCAAACCCGACTGATTAATGCAAGATTTAATACAAAACTTGCAGAAACTGAATTAATGAGATTAAAAGGTGATTTGCTTAAATAGTTTGTACTTGTTGATTTGTTTAATGTAGTTAATTTTGTCAAAACAATCTGCATGAATCCACTCGTAGGAATAATTATGGGAAGTGACAGTGATTTGGCCACTATGCAATCAGCTTCTGAGATTCTTAAACAATTTGACATTCCACATGAAGTAACGGTAGTTTCAGCTCATCGTACTCCGGAAAGAATGATGGAATATGCAAAGTCTGCGAAAACAAGAGGCCTAAAAGTAATTATTGCCGGCGCTGGGGGATCTGCACATTTACCAGGAATGGTAGCTGCTGTAACTTCTCTTCCGGTAATTGGCGTTCCAATAAAATCATCTAATTCAATTGATGGATGGGATTCTGTCTTGTCCATTTTGCAAATGCCTAACGGCGTACCAGTAGCCACCGTTGCTTTAAATGGGTCAAAAAATGCTGGTATATTGGCGGCTGAAATATTAGGTACATTTAATGAACAGATTTCACAAAAAGTAGCCGACTATAAAACCTCGCTTACTACTGAAGTAATTGTAAAAGTGGAAAAGATGAAGAACGCTGGATGGGAGAATAAGTTTGATTAAAAATATGGTTCGATATTTTATTTTCTTATTTACTATAACATTATTTTTTTCTTGCGGCAATAAAACTCTTTTAGAAGAAGTAAAAATACTTCCTTCCTACCCTTCCTCTTCCGGTATTGAATACTTTAACAATCAGTATTTCATAATTGGTGATGATGCGAAAAATTTATTAATACTTGATAGCAACCTGACTAAAGTGGATTCAATCCCAATGTATCCATTCTCTGAACAACGTATTCCTAAATCTGTAAAAGCAGATCTTGAATCAATTGGAATTACAAAAGACAATAAACTACTTATACTTGGCTCAGGCTCTCTTTCTCCATTTAGAAATACAGGATGGCTAATTTCTCCAAATAAAAAAGAAAAAGAATTTATCCATCTCGATACATTTTATCACCGATTGCTATTGTATGGGATAAAAGAAATTAATATCGAAGGCTTTTGTTCATTATCCGAAGGTATCCTACTATCTAACAGAGGCAATAAAGGTTACCCAAAAAATCATTTGATTATTACAAATGAAAAATTCTGGCTCAATCAAACAAATACGCCAATTTCTACTATAAGTATTGGCATTAATAAAGACAGCTCAAAATTTAGTGGGATTTCTGGAATTACTTATTCATCAAAGAGTGACCGTTTATTGCTAACTGTTTCAACTGAGGACACAAAAAACAATATTGATGATGGGGCAATTGGGAAAAGCTATATCTGGATAATTAAAAATTTTACTTCAAAAAGAAAATGGAAAGCAATTAATCCGGACATTATGATAGACCTTGAAGCAATTGATCCGCGGTTTAAAGGACAAAAGATAGAATCAATCTGCATTACTAAGGAAACAACAAACTTTCTACAACTGGTGTTAGTTGCTGACAATGATAACGGAAGCAGTACTCTCTTTAAGATAGTTTTAGAAAAAGATTAATTAAATTATAGCATTACTAAACTATTTATAGTATTTTTCATGTGTAACCTGCTCTCTGTAAATACCATAACACCACGACATGAGAAATATATTCTGTCTTTCAACCCTGTTTATTATTAGCACATTTTCTTTACACACAAGTGCTCAAACTCCGCTAAAATTCAGGGATACAACAATCAATGGTTCACAAACATTTGCTATTGTTGTTGGTGTTTCGGAATATAAATATGTTCGACCATTAACGTATGCTGATAAAGACGCCATTTTATTCAGCGATTACTTAAAATCTCCCGGAGGTGGAAATGTAAAAGACGAAAATATTTTCACATTACTGAATGACGAAGCTTCTAATTCAAATTTCTGGACAAAAGGATTTCAATGGTTGAAAGCAAAGCAGCTACAAAAAGGTGATAAGCTTTTCATTTACCTGGCTGGTCATGGAGATGCAATTGATGAAGATCAGTTTTTCTTTCTTGGTTACGATTGTAATCCTGAAGGTGATAAAAACAATTATCTTGTTAGCGGAACAATCCAATTATTTAATCTGAAGAAAAAGATTAAAAATGAAACAGCAAAAGGTGTAGAAGTATTTTTTATCATGGATGCTTGCCGTTCTAATGAATTACCGGGAGGAATTGCCGGGCAAAGTTTTTTAAATACAGCTATATCTGAAAAGAAAGCTGGCGAAATAATCATGCTGGCTACCGGTGCAGGGCAGGAATCATTGGAAGACAAGTCCATTGGTACCGGTCATGGCCTATTTACATATTATTTAGTAGATGGGCTTAGTGGAGTTGCAGATACAGATGGAGCAGCAGATTATAAAGTTACTTTTAAAGAAATTCAATCATATGTTGATAAAAATGTCCCTTCGGTTGCCGAAGAACGTTTTAAAAGAAAACAAGATCCTTATTTCTGTTGTAATGAAAATAGTGATAAAGTAATCAGCAATGTTGACCCTGTTTATTTGGAAAAATGGTTAAAAACAAAAAAATCTCAAAATTCGGGGGGAGGCAACTCCTTTAACGGATTTTTTAATTCAACTACCAGCCATCATTTTGTTGATACAATATTGGTTGAAACATATAATCAATTTAACCGGGCAATAAAAAATAAAAATATTACAGGTAATAAATCCGCTGAAGAATATTTTCAGCAATTAGCAGCAAAATATCCGGGCAATCCTTATACATTGGATGCCAAATCAACACTTACGGTCAACTACATTGATTTTGCCCAGGCAAAAGTTGACCGCTATCTTTCTTGTTCAGAAACACTAACCAGTAAGCTTAAGCAGGAAAATTCAGAAGCAGCTATCCGATTAGAAAAAGCGATAAACTATGTACGGGAAGATGATGAAGATTTTGCAAATTCATTAAAGGGAAGATTGTATTTATTAAAAGCAAGTGGTGATAATCCTTCCGCTGCAATTTCGTTTCAAAATGCGTATACTGCTCTTTCAATTGACCCTAACGGAGCTTATATACAAAATAAACTTGCATTACTTCATTTTGATAATAATAATAAAGACAGTGCTTTATTTTATGCCAATAAGGCTGTAAATACTGCGCCTAACTGGAAGTGTGCATTAACAACATTAGCGTTGGTACAAAATGCTGCCAATAAGAAACCCGATAACAAAAATGTAAAAAAGAATTCACCTTTTAGAAAAGTTAGTTTTGGTGCTACCATTGGCGGAGGTCTTAATCAGTCGAACCCAACTTATTCCGGTAATGCTAATACCGGCTATATAGATGTAAGATCCACCACAGCTCCGGTATTTGATCTCGGTGTGATTGCTCAAATAAATATCGGTGGAAATATTTTTATTCGACCATCTGCTACTGTTAGTTTTGAAAACACTGATATTAATTTTATAAGAAGACTTCAAACAGGCGGCCAGGAAATTACAGAAACAATAGGATTAAAAGGAACGAATGCAAACATTGAACTACCTTTTATTATACAGTTCTCTTCAAAAAACATAGCTCCCTATATTATGCTTGGGCCATCATTCAGCTATACAGTGAACCAGAATGCCACTACGGCAGATATATTACCGGTAAAAAAATCATTACTTAACGGAAATGGTGGTTTTGGTGTAGATATAGGTTTAGGCAAATCAGGACTTTCATTATCGCCTGAAGTAAAATATACAGCAGGCTTTTCTGATATTAAAGACCCCAATGGTACAAGCTCTTATGCGGGAGCATTATCTTCCTTAAAGAAAAATAGTTTTTCATTTAATTTGTATTTGAGAAAAAGGTAATATATATATTTCTACTTCTGTATAAGTACTGCAAACTCCTGCTCCAAGGTCAAGGATTGATCGTATAGTAGTTTGATAAAATCATTGCCGTATTTAGCATAATAATAAGTAAAATTTTCATGCCGTTCTTGCAACCCATTGCCAGGGAATAAATGTGATTTAAATTTTTGAATTTGCCGCAGTTGATCTGCAAATTTCCTTTTTTCTGCCCGCAACATTTTCTTTTCCAATTCCAGCAAGCGGTAAATTGCTTTTGATTTCAAAGATTCAACATGCTTTTCTAATGTAGCATCAATTGTTATTGCCTGCTCTTTAAATGAATCATATAACTCTTCAACAGAACTTAGTGTGCCATTTATTTTTGTATTATTCTTACTTTCCTTTATCACAAGTCGATTCAATAATTCCTGTTCGGGAAAAAATGAATCTTCAACAGAAATATTTAGCTTACTCAAAAGTGTTTTCCATTTTTCTTCAACTAACAAAAATGAATTGCGTAATACAAGTACTGGATAAGGCACTTTATAATATTCAAATAATGCTTTTAATTGCAACCAGTAAGCAGTTTCCCCTCCACCACCGATGAATACAATATTAGGTAAAATCATTTCCTGATACAGTCCACGAAGAATAACATTCGGGCTAAACCTGTCAGGAAATAACTCTAATTCCTTCAATAACTCTTCCTGAGTGAATCTTTCATTTCCATTCAACACTTTCCAAACTCCGTTTTCCATTTCAATTCTATCTCTTCGATCATCTTTAAGATAGAATAAATTGATCTCTCTCGGATTCGCCTGTACTTTATATTTTGCTGCAGCAAGATCCTCAATTGATTTTTCTACTATACCCGATGCCTTTTGCTGAAGCAAGTCTTCTTTAAACACATTTACTAATTGGCTTTTTAAAAGTGGATTATCTGGTTTCAAAATAATCAGGCCATATTCACCAAATAATGTATTTACAAATTGAAAAGTAGCTTGTTCAATATTTACTCCTTCCTTATAAGCAGCTTTAATAATATTTATAATCTCATTACCATGTGCAAGCACTGATAACTGACCTTCCATAGCTGTAATCAACTTCAAAAGAGGCTTATCTACTTTCATCCTCCCTACAGCTCCTTTTTGGCTTGTTTCCCAAACCAATTTTTCACCCCCCAGATGTATATGATTTAATTCATCCAGATCAGCGTCTTCAGAGCCAATATAGAATACAGGAATAAAATTATATTCTGGCAAAGATGTTTTTAAGCTATCTGCCAATTTTAATACATGAATAATCTTATAAATAAAATAAAGCGGGCCTGTAAAAATATTATTCTGATGTGCGGTAGTTATGGTGAATGTATTTTCGGATAAAAGCGATTCAATATTCTTTTTTACTTTATCCGTACTATCAATTGACTCATATTGCTTTTTCAATTCTTCAACCAATACCTTTCTCTTAGTTACAAAGCCCTGGCGTTCAACAATTGCTTTTTTAATGCCTTGTATAGAAGGGGGGTGTGAATAAAATGGTTTTATAGTATCTGCTTGATCTATATAATCTAAAACGATTTTTGAAAAAACGCCTGTTTGCCGGTAAGGTATTCTGGTAGATTTACAATCCATATTAAGCTTAGCAATACATATTTTAAATAAACTTGTTGCAAAAATAAGAACTTGACTATGATACTTCTAACTACTCAAGATATTTTAACTAAACCGTTCAACAGTGAAGGGCTTTATATCCATACTAAGTGATTTGTTATTCACTATCTCATCTACCAGTTTCCCAGTTCCTGCACCAAGACTTAAACCCAACATGGAATGACCGGTAGCTATTGTTAAATTTTTAATTTTACCAACTCTGCCTATATAAGGCAATCCATCTGCAGAACAAGGCCGATATCCATACCAAATTTTTTCTTTCGGAGGCAACGGTACATCAAAATCCGGATAAAATCGTTTCACTGCATCAAGAATTCCTTGTACCCTATTCATTCTTGGCGGCGTTTTATGTGAGGTGATTTCCATGGTACCTCCAAAGCGAATTTTATTTCCACCCATTGGAGTTATTGCTGCCCGCCCTTCAATTAATACTGACGGATAGTTTACTTTATAAGGAGAATCCTCTAACGTAACAGAATAGCCTCTGCCAGGCATCAACGGAATTTTAACAGATAATAATTTAGCAGTTTGCCTGCCCCAGGAACCAGTTGCTAATACAATTTCATTAGCATCATAAGCATTATCAGTTGTAATTACTTTTGTAATTGCTCCACCTGTTGTTTCAAAACTAACCACTTCCTGCTCAGAAATTAATTGAACCCCATTTTTCTTTAAATGACTGATTAAATTCTGCATTAATTTATTAGGATAACAATGTGCGTCACAATTAAAGTGAATTGCACCTTTAGCATTTATAGTAGTATTCGGTTCCAATGCTTGTAATTCTTCTTTGGATAATAATTTAGTATCCGACAATCCTAATTCTAACGCTTTTTCTACAGTATGATTAGCATGCTCCTCTCCTTTTTCTGTTTGAAATATTTCCAATAAACCTTTCTTCTCATATGCAAAATCAAAATCAGGAGTATTTAACCATGATTCATATTCCTTTTTACTTAAGAGTGCAATATCCCGCAAAGGTTCAGCAGCATTATTTACATGCTCTTTTGTTGCACTTTTCATAAATTTTAATCCCCAGGAAATAAGATTCCAATCCATTCTTGGCTGTACATAAAAAGGACTTTTAGAGTTCCACATCCATTTCAAGCCCTGTTTTACAATACCGGGTGTGGCCAAAGGAATAAAATGGCTGGGACATATATATCCACAATTACCATATGAGCAGTTATCAGAAAAATCACCTTTATCAATCACTGTAACCTGCCATCCAGATTTTTGTAAATAAAATGCAGTGCTTAATCCAATAATGCCGCCACCTATTACAATTGCCTTCATATAAATAAAATGAGTTTATAATTCAATTACCATCTCCTGTTCTGCAACACTATAACCAGCTTTCTTCAATTTTGTTTTTTCCGTTGATTCTTTTTTCAGCAATGGATTAGTATGATTAAAATGTATAAATACAATTTTCGATCTTACTGAATCGGGTAAACCAGCAAACATTTTCATACTTTCTTCTACAAATGGATGTGGCACCTCACTCATATCTCTTCCTTGCAATTCGCCATTAGCATAAAAAGTACCATCCAACAATGCAATATCAACTTTTTCAATTTCATTAATGATATTCCTTTCCCATTTTTCCCATTTATCAATGTCAGGAATAAATAATATTTTCTTTTTTGAGGATTCAATGACAAAACCAACCGTTTCTGAAAACTCATCCCTATGCGGTACTCGTAAGGGAGTAATTTTAAAAGATGAATTTACGGTAAAACTGCTATCAGCATTTATTAGCCTCAATTCAATATTATTCAACTTCACTAATTGACTCCAGGGTCCATTGTTTCGAATAAATGAATCCAATCTTGGCCTTGTATAAACAGGAACAGCATTTGCTCCCATTGCTTCTTTCCCTAATTGCATTAATCCGGTATAATGTCCTATATGAGCATGGGTAATAAATATTCCATCGGGAGAATAATCATTCTTTTCATTTAAATAAGGCTGTAACAGGTGTAACTGTTCCGTTATATCCGGTGATGCTTCAAATAACCAATACTGATTGCTTTTCCTATCAACCAATGCTAAACTTGTAATATACTTTTTTTCTTCCAGGCCGTTCCAATAGGCGGCGCAACAATCCTTTGTACAACCAATCTGCGGAAAGCCAGCATCCTGGGCTGTGCCAAGAACAACTAAGAAATGATCGGGTAAATTTTTTATTCTATTGTTTGTAGTAGAATCAACTTTAGTTTCACACCCAATAATTAAAGATGAAGCCAATAAAAGAAAAATTAATATTCTCAAAATTATATCGGTTTATATTACTTGAAAACCATAAGCATAAGGATCATCTTCCTTATCAATCCAAATTGTATTGTATCCGTAAACTTTCGCCCAACCTTCAACAGAAGGTCGAATAGCAGGTTTGTCATTTACTTTCAGTTCTTCTTCAATCCTCCCGACAAATTTACTTCCAATAATACTCTCATGAATAAACTCGTCTCCTTTTTTTAGTTTCCCTTTCGAATACCATTGCGCCATTCTTGCTGAAGTACCTGTACCGCAGGGTGAACGATCTATTGCTTTTTCTCCATAAAAAACTGCATTCCTAGCTGTGGATTTTTTATCTTTTGTGTCGCCTGTCCATAAAATATGTGAGCAACCTTTTATTGTTTCATCTTCGGGATGAATGAAATCAAATTTCGCATTTATATTTTTTCTTAACTCTCTGGCCCAGGCGATTAACTTATCGGCTGAATAATAATCTATTCCTTTAAAATTTTTCTGGATATCCACAATTGCATAAAAATTTCCGCCATAAGCAACATCTACAACCAGTTCTCCCAATTCAGGACAATCAACCAAAAGTTCTGATGAATGAAGAAAGGAAGCAACATTGGTCAATTTTACACTTTTTACTTTTTCATCTTGGGTTTGAAAGACAATATTAACCAACCCGGCTGGTGTCTCCATTTTAACAATTCCTGGATTTTTACATTGAATTAATCCATGCTCAATTGCAATAGTGATTGTACCTATTGTACCATGACCACACATTGGAAGACATCCGCTTGTTTCAATAAATAAAACTGCAACATCATTTTCTGGATCATGAGGCGGATATAAAATACTTCCACTCATCATATCGTGTCCTCTGGGTTCAAACATCAAACCAGTTCTTATCCAGTCATATTCGCTTAAAAAATGTTGTCTTTTTTCACTCATATTTTTACCTTGCAAATCGGGCCCACCATCTTTAACTAAGCGAACAGGGTTGCCACAGGTATGCGCATCAATACAATTAAAAATATGCTTCATCAGTTTTTTGTAAATTCGTTTTCAATAATTATCTAAAATGGAAACTTACGGCAAGATACTACTCATAGCGATGCCAGCCTTTTTACTCTTGGTACTTTTTGAAAAATGGTATGGATGGCGTAAAGGAAAGGATACCGTTCGTAATATGGACATGATCAGCAGCCTGACCAGTGGCGTAACCAATGTAACCAAGGATGTAATTGGCCTATATTTTATTGTTTTATCTTATCCTTTTTTTCTACATAATTTATCCATTACAAAAATCGAGTCTTCTATTCCAGTTTATATTATTGCATTTATTGCATTGGACTTTGCCGGGTATTGGGTACATCGCCTTCAGCATGTAACAAATTTTTTCTGGAATGGCCATATTGTACATCATAGCAGCGAAGAGTTTAATCTTGCCTGCGCATTAAGACAAAGCATTTCCTCTATTGTAAAGACATTTGCAATTTTTCTGTTACCAGCTGCATTACTTGGAGTGCCACAAGAAGTAATTGCAATAGTTGCTCCGTTACATTTATTCGCTCAATTCTGGTACCATACTCAACATATAAATAAAATGGGATTTTTAGAAAAGCTGATTGTTACTCCATCTCATCATCGGGTACACCATGCTATAAACCCGGAATACATTGATAAAAACTATGGTCAGATCTTTATTTTCTGGGATTTTTGGTTTGGAACTTTTCAAAAAGAGTTGCCAGATGTGCCACCCGTATATGGAATTACCAGACCTGTTCGCACCTGGAATCCAATAAAAATAAACTTTCAACATATCTGGCTTTTGATTAAAGATGCCTGGAGAACCAAAAACTGGAAAGACAAATTTACACTATGGTTTAAACCAACAGGTTACAGACCTAAAGATGTAGCAACACAATACCCGATTTATAAAATTGACGATGTGTATCATTTTGAAAAATACGATACACAAACATCAGTGTCATTGAATCGCTGGTGTTGGATCCAATTAATTTTACTATTAATTTTCATAAGCTATATGTTTGGGAATATCGCTTTATTAAATAGTCAAGATCAGAATTATATTTTTTGGTATGGGAGTTTTATTTTTTTAACTGTATACGCATTAACAGACTTGATGGATAGAAATTCTTCCGCAATCGTTTGGGAAACTATTAGAAGCGGATTAGGAGTATACTTTATATACCAACAGCAGGATTGGTTTGGCGCAAGCACATTTATACCCAACATACAATATTTGCTTTGTGCTTATTTTATTATTTCCATAATAATTACAGCATTCTTTGTAATAAAGCATAAAAAAGAAGATAGCATCTCCTTATCAACAGCTTCTTAGTTTTACGCTATTTTGTTTTTTGACAACTCCCCATTAACTGTTCTCCATATCGCCAAAGGGTTTTCATTCTTTAATTCATCCGGTAACAATTCATTTTCCCAGTTTTGAAATGAAAGAGGTCTTACAAATCTTTTAATTGCATCTGGCCCTACAGCTGTAAATCTCGAATCAGTAGTAGAGGGGAATGGGCCTCCATGATGCATGGCTTCACAAACTTCAACTCCGGTTGGTACAGCATTTAAAATAAACCGACCACAAATATTTTTTACGGCATCTATCAACCCTTCATTCTCTTTAATATCATTTACAGACCCCATTATTGTAGCCGTCAATTGTCCTTCAATCTGTTTCGTTACCTTTTGCATTTCTTGTAAATCCTTACACTTTATGATCAGTGAATATGGACCAAAGACTTCCTGATGCAATAAAGGGTTATTCATAAAAGCTGTTGCAGTCGCAGTTGCTACCGTTGGAATTCCTTCATACATAAGGGGTTCTTTTTCTGCTACAGCAACTGTTTCTACATCCGGCTGCGATAAACTATTTGCTCTTTTTTCAATGTAATTTTTAAATATTCCGGTATTTAACATTGCTGCTGGTGTAGCATTTTTGATCGCTATTGATAAAGAACTTATGAATTTATTGAGATCCTCATTATCAATTCCAATTATCAATCCTGGGTTTGTGCAAAATTGTCCAACACCCAACGTAATTGAACCTGCATACATTTCAGCTATTTCCGTAGCAGATGTTCTCATTTTTTCAGGTAATAAGAAAACTGGATTTATGCTACTCATTTCTGCAAATACGGGAATGGGCTCTTTTCGTTGATTGGCAATTTCATACAAGGCTTTTCCTCCTCTAATTGATCCGGTAAAACCAACCGCTTTTGTAAATGAATTCGCTACCAAAGCTTGGCCCACCTCAAATGTTTCACTATGTATATGTGAAAAAATACCTTCAGGCATATAGCAATCTGCTGCAGCTTTTAATATTGCACGGGCAACCAGTTCACTGGTCTTTGCATGTTCAGGATGTGCTTTTACTATTACTGGACAACCGGCTGCAAATGCACTGGCAGTATCTCCGCCAGCTGTTGAATAAGCAAAAGGGAAATTTGCTGCACCAAATACTACAACAGGACCAAGCGGAATAAGCATTTTTCTGATATCAGGTTTTGCCGGAATTGATTCTTTCACTCCTGTATTTATTCTTATATCCAACCAATCGCCTTTTTCGCAGGCATCAGCATAAGATGTTAATTGATACATAGTTCTAGCTCTCTCATTCTTTAACCTTGCCATTGGTAGATTAGTTTCACTCATCGCTACTTCCAGCAATTCGTCTCCACAAGCTTCCAATTCTTTCGCAATAGCTCTCATAAAGTCTGCTCTTTGCTTCAAACTCATTTTACGATAAATATGAAATGCCTGCCAGGCTTTGCTCATTATAGCATCTACGGCTGCAACTGCTGTGTATTGAATAGTCATAATTTGATTTAATTTTTTCAAAAATACATTTTAATACTTTGCAAAAATGGTTAATAAGTACTTAAACAGATTTAGAATTTATATCGCTTTATTATCTTTCTTTGTTAAAATTTAAAAGTGCCCATTTACGCCTGGATTCAATCGCCCACATCACAAATAAATTATTTTTTAATCTGCTTTTTTTAGCTTACATTAAGAGAGTAAACTAAAACCAGATTTGAAAACCAACAATATATCAATTTTCAAATTTTATCCCCATTAATTTTTATGAATCTAAATGAAATCGGCTTAGAAAAAAAGCCTGTTAGCTCTAGCTTATCGGAAGATTTAGTTAACCGTAGAAAAGCAATTGTAGCTAATGGTGTAGGTATTTATAGTATAACTACAGCAGCCCATGCACATAAAGGAATAATTACCGATGTTGATGGAAAAGAGTATGTTGATTTTGGCGGAGGTATAGGTGTTCTTAATGCTGGTCACACCCCCCAATCTGTTGTAAAGGCCATTCAAGCACAAGCTGAAAAATTAATTCATGCCTGTTTTCATATTTCTACATACGAAGTCTATGTTGAACTATGTGAAAAATTAGCAGCTATTTTGCCACATGGTGATGAGACAAAAGTAATGTTGACTAATTCAGGTGCCGAGTCGGTTGAAAATGCTATAAAAATAGCCAGACAAGCAACTAAACGTTCAGCAGTTATATGTTATACAGAAGCTTTTCATGGCAGATCATTGATGGCTATGACACTAACTTCTAAGATAAAATATAAAACGAATTGTGGTCCATTTGCTCCAGAAGTGTACCGCCTTCCCTTTCCTGATTATTATCATTATGGAAAAGGCTTAACAGAAGATGAATTCATTGATCAGGAACTACTGAGGTTAGAAAATACTGCAAAATCAATGATTGATCCGGAAAGTATTGCTGCTATCATTATTGAATTAGTTCAGGGTGAAGGAGGATTCAATGTTGCACCTCCCCGCTATGTAGAAGGGTTGAGAAAATTTTGCGATAAACATGGCATTGTTTTGATCTTTGATGAAGTTCAAAGTGGATTTTGTCGTACAGGTAAGTGGGGTGCAATGAATCATTATTCTGTATTACCTGACATTTCAACTTGGGCAAAATCGATGGGATCTGGTATGCCGATTGGAGCCGTTATCGGTAAAAAGGAAATAATGGATGGCGCGGCACCCGGCACTCTTGGTGGAACATATTTAGGTAATCCTGTTTGTTGTGCTGCTTCCATAGCAACCATTGCTTTCATGGAAGCTGAAAATTTGAATGAGAGAGGTATGGAAATTAGTAAGATTGTGGATGATCGGTTTAATAAAATGAAACAAACTTTTTCTTGTATTGGTGATGTAAGAGGGTTAGGAGCTATGCAAGCAATTGAATTTATAAAGAATAGCAACCCCGCCGAACCTGATGGTGAATTGGCTAACAATTTAGTAAATGCATGTTTGAACAGGGGCCTTATTTTAATAGGTGCAGGCACGAATGGGAATGTAATTCGATTGTTATCGCCATTGGTTATTACAAATGAAAATTTAAATAAAGGAATAGATATTATTGAAGAAGAATTAAAAAAACTAACAAATTAAATTATGAAGCCATTCTCAATCGCAGGAATTCAAATGCATGTTTCAGCCGGACATAGTAATGTTGAAATGATGAAACACAAAATTGAAGTATTAATGTCAGTTTACCCTTGGGTACAAATGATCGTTTTTAGTGAATTAAGTCCTTTTGGACCTTTGACTGTTCATGCACAGGAATTCCCAAATAAAGTTGAATCTGATTTTTGTGCTATCGCCAAAAAACATGGTATTTGGCTAATACCCGGAACCATGTTTGAAAAAAAAGATGTTCGAATTTTAAATACCGCAAGTGTCATAAATCCTCAAGGTGAAATTGTTGGTCGTTATAATAAACTATTCCCTTTTTATCCATATGAGGCGGGTGTTACAGGTGGCGACCAATTTTTGATTTTTGAAGTACCGGAAATTGGTCGTTTTGGGATTACTATTTGTTATGATATGTGGTTCCCAGAAACTTCAAGAACGTTGGCAACTCAAGGTGTTGAAGTAATCATTCACCCTACCCTTACTGGTACAATTGATCGAGATGTAGAACTAGCCATTGTACAGGCCACTGCAGCCATAAACCAATGTTATGTTTTTGATATTAATGGTTTAGGTGATGGTGGAACTGGACGTTCTATTGTTTGTGGACCAGATGGAAGAGTGCTATATCAAGCTAGCACAGGCGAAGAAATGATTCCGATAGAAATAGATCTTGAAAGAGTGCAACGTAGCCGTGAGAACGGGGTGCTTCGATTAGGTCAACCATTAAAAAGTTTTAGAGACCGGAATATAAGTTTTGATATATATTCCAAAAATCCAGATTACTTGAATTCACTTGGCCAACTTATCAAGCCAACAAGAATGAATTTGGAAAAAATAAACACTGTATTACAAGCAGAAGTACAAGAATTAAAATAAATATAAGTTAATTCATAATTAAAATTGAAAATCTTATATTAAGCGAAAGATGAAATCATGGGAAAAACAACAGAGTTCAAATTAGTAAGTAGCCAATTCTATAATGTAAATCAATATAGAATGAAAGTGTGGTCTTTGCTCAAAATTCAATCATACGAATTAAATGCAGCGAATGATGACAACCAGATGCTACATACTGAAATTGAGCAACATTTAAAAATATTAAAAACACTAGAGCTTTATTGGGCATTTCCAGGAGTGGAAATTATGAGCAGTCTGAATCAGTTACATAAGCAAAAAGAATATGTATTACTGGCAAAAGCAATTTCAGATATTAATAGATTATTAGTAAGTGAAGATTATAGGCACAATCCAAGATCTCACAGTCTTTTAAGTTATTTCAATCCAAAAAAAGAAACTACAAACGCTGATAAAAAGAATCGAAAAAAATATTTTGAAGTTCTTTTTACAGATACTTTATCTGCAAAAGAAGAACAGCGAATGAAAGAAAAGTTAATAGAGCTTAGGGGTGAGAAAGAAGATTTTACATATAACGCTTTGTTTTCTAAATCTTTCCAGGACACATTAATAGCATTATTATTTAATCCAAATATTCAAGTTTGTGTAATACGTTATGGCGTATTGTTTGAATCAAACAATATTAATAGTATCATTAAGCCTTTTATTGCACAAGTATTGAATCATAAAATTGATGCAAAAAGTGACAAAACTTTAGGTGTTTTATTGGGTGAAGCTATTAGAAAATTACGTCCTGAACTTGATTTGTATTATGTAACTGACACGCCAATCAGCGGTTTGTCAGATAGTGCTTTACAAAATTTCAAGCGCATATTTTATAGAAAAGAGGATTTACAAGAATTACATTTAACTATTCTAATGGGGCTTAAAGAACGATTTGTAACCCCTTTCTATACCGCTTTAAAAGAATATAGTAAAAAACCAACAGGCGTATTCCATGCCATGCCGGTATCCAGAGGTAACTCTGTTTTTAAATCGAACTGGATAGATGATTTTGGTGAATTTTATGGCCGGAATTTATTCCTGGCTGAAACTTCTTCAACTACCGGAGGACTTGATTCCTTGTTGCAACCTACAGGACCTTTAAAAAAAGCACAGGAGTTGGCTTCAAAAGCATTTGGCTCCCGTCATACTTTTTTTGCAACAAATGGCACATCAACTTCTAATAAAATAGTGCTACAAGCATTAATTGAACCAGATGACATTGTGTTGATTGATAGGGACTGTCATAAATCACATCATTACGCAATGGTCTTGGCAGGCGCTACTGTTGTTTATCTTGACTCCTACCCTTTACTTAAGTATTCCATGTATGGAGCTGTCCCCCTTTCTACCATTACAAGTAAACTATTACAATTAAAAGATGCTGGTAGATTAGATAAAGTCAAAATGGTCATTCTTACAAATTGTACATTCGACGGACTAGTTTATAATGTAGAGAAAGTAATGGAAGAAATTCTGGCCATAAAGCCAGACATGATTTTTTTATGGGACGAAGCCTGGTTTGCTTTTGCTGCATTTACTAAGACTTATAAGCAACGAACTGCAATGTTCATCGCAGATAAATTGTATAATAAATTCAGAAGTCCAGCTTATCAAGCTGCTTATAAAAAGCAACAAGCTTTATTAGCAAAAAAGAAATCTAAAGAGTCAATAATTCCTGTAATGCCTGATCCTGAAAAAGTGAAAATTCGGGTTTATTCTACACAGTCAACACATAAAACACTTTCGTCTTTTAGACAAGGTTCCATGATTCATATATGGGATGAAGAATATGAAAGAAAAACTGAAGGAAATTTTCATGAAGCTTACATGACGCATACTTCAACATCTGCCAATTATCAAATTCTTGCTTCTTTAGATATAGGCAGAAGGCAAGTAATGTTTGAGGGATATGAATTAGTTGAAAAAAGTATTGAAATGGCGATGCTTATAAGAGCAAAAATTAATGACCATCCAAAACTTAAGAAATATTTTTCAGTTCTGACAATAAAAGACCTAATACCAAATACATACAGACAATCTGGACAAGAAGAATATTATAATACTGAAACAGGTTGGAAGCGACTTGAAAATGCATGGGAAAATGATGAGTTTGTACTCGACCCAACTAAAATCAATTTGTATATAGGTAAAACAGGAATTGATGGAGACACTTTTAAGAATAAATTCCTAATGGATCAGTTCAGTATTCAGATTAATAAAACGTCCAGGAATACAGTACTGTTTATGACAAATATCGGCACTACAAGAAGCTCAGTCAGCTATCTTATTAGTGTATTACTAAATATAGCTGATCAATTAGATCATAGAGTAAACACCCTAAATACAGAAGAGAAGAAAATTCTTGATAACGAGATACATTCC
This sequence comes from Chitinophagaceae bacterium, assembly GCA_024643655.1. Lineage (GTDB taxonomy): Bacteria > Bacteroidota > Bacteroidia > Chitinophagales > Chitinophagaceae > JJ008. The sequence goes on from JAHEMM010000002.1 coordinate 110,350, forward strand.
CTAACTCATAACACTCCGCCATTACCTGACTTTAGTTATTATCATGATTACTTCAGACCAGTTATGGGTATCCCGGGAGGCAACATACGTAAAGCCTACTTTTTAGCCTATAAAGAACATACTTGCGAGTATATTCAACTTTCAAATTGCGATGCGGCGATGAAAAAAGGAAGAAAAATAATTTCAGCATCTTTTGTAATACCTTATCCACCAGGTTTCCCTGTATTAGTCCCTGGTCAAGTTATGACAAAAGAGATTCTGGATTTTCTACTTGCTTTAGATGTAAAAGAAATTCATGGTTATCGCCCAGAACTTGGTTTAAGAGTTTTTAAAAACCAAGTTCTTGATGCAGAATACCCACAAATTGATATTGGAAAAAAAAGCAGTATCAAGCAAATTTCAAATGGAACAAAAAAGAAAACTATTAAAAAAATAAAGTAAAAACATGGATATAAAAATTGAAAAACAGGATAAGAAAGGACAAGTGAAATCAACGATAAAAAAGAATAATAAAAAACAAAAACCGCTAAAAGGCATATCGGATATTCGTCGTTTTTTTTACACAAATGATAAACCTATATATTTTATTAGTGCCACTAATTTTAATTTATTAGGAGCTGATGAATGGGTAAAGGGCTTTAAATTCATTACTTATATCAATTGCTTCAATCACCAGCATCCAAATGTGTTTACTCCAAAAGAAGAATTACCACATGCGGAGTTCGAAAGTATTGAAGACATAAATAATTATCTGTTAGAGCATAAAGAGGTAGTAGATTATATACGTAGTCGTGGAGAAGGGGGAAAAGCATTATTGTTGATGTTCGATGAAAAAACTGAAGAACTGGCAAAAAAATTAGGTCTTGAGATTTGTTTCCCATCTGCAAAAATGCGGACTCAAATGGATAACAAGGTTAATACTAACCGGATAGCGGAAAAAGCTGGTGTGCCTTGCGTACCAAATGTTTTATCAAAAGTAAATAGCTATGAACATCTTTGTAAAATCAGCAAACACCTTGGAAAAGACTTAGTGATTCAAACCCCGTTTGGAGATTCCGGCCATACCACATTTTTTATTTCTAATGAAGAGGAATATAAAAAACATGAAGAAGAAATACTGAAAGAAGTTGAAGTGAAAATAATGAAACGTATCAATTGTCGGGGCTCAGCTATTGAAGCTTGTGTAACCAGGCATGGTACTATTGTTGCTCCTTTGATGACAGAATTAGTAGGCTTTAAAGAATTAACTCCATATAAAGGTGGTTGGTGTGGAAATGAAATTTATCCTGAAGCATTCACTGCTTCAATTAGAAGAAAAGCAAGAGAATATACACAGCTTTTTGGCGATCAGTTAAGGAAAGAAGGATACAAAGGATATTTTGAATTGGATTTTTTGATAGATCAGGATACAAAAGAAATTTATCTTGGTGAATTAAATCCGAGAGTAACAGGTGCAAGCTCTATTACCAATCATGCAGTATTTGCATTATCAGATATGCCTCTTTTCCTATTTCATTTAATGGAGTGGATGGATTATCCTTATACATTGAATGTAAAAAGAATTAATGCCAGATGGGCAAAAAAAGAAAACATTGATAGCTGGGGGCAGCTAATTGTAAAGCATACTGCTGAAACAGTTGACAAAATAACTAAGGCGCCAAAAAGTGGTATATATAAAATGAACCAAGATGGCACTATTACATATGCCAGATTAGATACACATAGAAGAGCTGTAGAATCAGAAGAAGAAGCATTTTTTTTACGAATATTGGATAAAGATAATTATCAATATGAAGGTGCAGATTTAGGCATTTTAGTAATGCGTGGAAGGTTGATGACAAATAAATTCAAGCTTAATAAAAGGGCCGAGCAATGGATAAATGCAATCCGTGCAGAATTCACATCTGAACCATATGTCAATGACAATTCTACGGAACATAAACCTTTAGAGATCGGAGGTTTTAAATTGATGTAAGTTTGCAAAATGGTTGTACAGTTTACCTGTGTAGAGGAAAATAATCCAGGTGAAAAATGGCTGGCTCTTTTTAATAAGACCTGGCCATTTTATCAACAATGGTTTTTATCAGAAGAGCTTGGTGCCAGAAAAGGGTATCTAAGCTCTTTTGATAGATTACAGCATTATATGCCGGAATTAATACCAATTTACATTCAGCTTACACAATTAGTAGGTGGCGGTGATATAGAATCCAGATTCTTAACTATGTACTGTCCCCCACCTTACATGTCAGGATGCTCTCAAATGTATTGGGGCAAAGGCGAACCTTTTCTAATAAGAAATTATGATTATAACCCTAAACTCATCGAAGGAGTATTATTAAAAACTAATTGGCTTAAACCAGTTATTGGAATGAGCGATTGTAATTGGGGACTACTAGATGGTATGAATGCTGATGGACTTTCAGCATCACTTGCATTTGGTGGAAAAAAAGTTTCAGGTGAGGGCTTTGGTATACCATTAATTATTAGATACCTATTAGAAACAACTTCTAATGTTGCACAAGCAATTGCCCAATTAAAATTAATTCCTGTTCACATGCCATATAATATCACCTTGGCTGATAGTACAGGAAATTTTGCAACAGTTTTTGTTGCTCCGGATAAAGAACCCGTTATTACTAACTCACCATCTGCCACCAATCACCAAAGTGTAGTTGAGTGGCAAGATTATGCGAGACTAACTGGAACTGTAGAGAGGCTAAATTTATTGGAATCAGTTCAACTTAATACCTTTGAAACGGAGCAATCAATTGTTGAAAAATTTTTATCTCCGCCCTTATTTTCAAGTAATTATAATAGAAATTTTGGCACACTTTATACCAGCCAATATTATTTAAATCAAAAAAAGGTTTGTTTATATTGGCAACACAAAAGATACATCGTTCAATCTTTTTTATCTTTTCATGAAGAAAACATTTCAATTGACCTTGCCGTACAACCTGTAGTAAACCAGCTACTATAAATTGGGCCTGTTTTTTATTCCTTCGTTAATGATATTTAATACTTCCTCTCTCTCTTCTCCTATTAAGGCCAACCGCGGAGCTCTAACGTATTCGCTACCTATTCCTGCTTGTGCTTCTGCTAATTTAATATACTGTACCAACTTTGGATGAATATCTAATTCCAGTAATGGCATGAACCAACGATAGATTTTTGTTGCTTCTACGATATTCCCTGACTTTACTAAGTTGAATATAGTTACAGTTTCCTTTGGGAATGCACAAACCAATCCTGCTACCCACCCATCTGCACCCAGGCAAAGTTCTTCCATTGCAATTGTATCTACACCACAAAGAATCTTATAGCGATCATCAAAGCGATTTTTCAATCTAGTTACATTTGATACATCCCTTGTTGATTCTTTTATTGCAGTTATATTTTTACATACTTGCAATTCATCAAACATATCAAGCGTAACTTCAATTTTATAATCAACTGGATTATTATAAATCATTATTGGCAAATCCGTAGCCTCAGCAATTGTTTTAAAATAAGTTACTGTTTCACGGTGATCTGATTTATATCGCATTGGTGGTAATATCATCAACCCCTGAGCTCCCCACTCTTTTGCTAAAGATGCCTGATGCAAAGCTTCTTTTGTAGAACCTTCTGCAATATTAATAACGACAGGCACCTTGCCTTTTACTTTTTCAATAGCAAATTTTACTAATTTTTCTTTTTCATCAGTTGTAAGTACACTAGCTTCTCCTAAAGTACCTCCTAATACAATCCCTTCTACACCAGCATCCAATTGAACATTCAGATTCTTTTCAAATAATGGCAAATCAAGTTTATCATCAGCTGTAAACTTTGTTGTAAGAGCAGGAAAAACGCCTTTCCATTCAAATTTTGACATATGTGTAATTATTATAGGGTAAAAATAACGTTTTCATTGGCATGCTGCAATTTTAGTATCGCAACCAGGAAAATTTTTGAAAAAATAGCTGCATTTATTATCACTTTATACAAGATGAATTCTCTTTAATATTTTCCAATATCTTTACCCCCATCATAAAAATATTCATCAATATGAAAACATTTTTTACCCACCTTTTAGCTCTTTTCTTGTTTTTAACCCCATTGCTGTTATCTGCACAGGGAAAAAATAATTATTCAATTCAGCTGCATGCTGGAACTTTTACACCAGCTGAAAATGTAAATGACCTTTCGAAAAATTCTTCCTTGTTTCAAAATAGCTTATTTCTCGATAAACACTATGTAACGATTCAGTTTCATAAATTACCTGATGCCGCTGCAAAAGCTAGGATTGAAGCTGCTGGAATTAGTCTTGGAGATTATATACCTAATATGGCGTATATGGCTTCAGTTTCTTCATCGCTAGATTTAAATACATTAAAGGAGTTTAATGTAAGAAGTGTAATACAATTTACAAATGATCAAAAAACTACTCCCGATATACTGGCAGGTAATTTTCCTCAACATGCAATAAAATCAATTAACACTGTAGATTTGAATATTGTTACTTATGAAAAGATAAGTGCTACAAAGATTGCCACAGTTTTAAAAACTTTAGACGCTTCAATTTTAGCAGACAATCAGGTATTTAGAAGTTTTGTTATCCGTCTGCCTCAAAATAAAGTGAATAGTCTAATTGGATTATCTTTTATTCAGTGGGTTGATCCCATTTCTCCTCCCAATAAATTAGAAAACTTACCAGGTCGAACGTTACATCGAGTTAATATTTTGCAAGAAGGCATCCGTAATCTCAATGGAGAAAATATTAATATCGGACTTTGGGATGGAGGATCTGTTTTTACTTCGCATTTGGATTTTTCACCTGCAGGGAGAGTAACTGTCGAAAGAGCAGGTGGAGTTTCATCTCATGCAACACATGTGGCCGGCACTATTACCGGCAAAGGTTTAGTAAATCCAATTGCAAAAGGTATGGCTCCCAATGCCAGACTTTACAACTGGGACTTCAATACAGATATTCAGGCTGAGATGGCAATAGAAATACCTGCAAAAAATCTGTTGGTAAGTAGTCATTCTTATGGATTTAGTTTTTCAGGTGCTTGTAACTTAACAAATAGTCTTTTAGCATATGAATCTAGAAGCAGGGCTACAGATATTAATCTAAATAATAATCCATCTCACTTACATGTCCATTCTGCAGGTAATTCCGGCGGATCTTGCACTGGTGGATTTCATACGATTACGGGTAGTGGGAAACCTGCAAAAAACAATTTAGTTGTATCAAATGTTACAACTTTTGAAGCAATTGCAGGATCAAGTAGCAGAGGACCTGTAAGTGATGGAAGAATAAAGCCAGAAATAAGTGCAATGGGTACCAGCGTATTTTCAACCGGTACCTCTACAACAAGTTATGCTACTATGACTGGAACATCCATGTCAACACCCGGTGTTTCCGGAACTTCAGCTTTATTATATCAACGATATAAGCAGTTAAATGGAAATGCAAATCCTCCATCTTCTTTAATTAAGAATATTATTTGTAATGCAGCTGAGGATTTAGGCAATTCGGGTCCAGATTATACTTTTGGTTTTGGCAGATTAAATGCACTTACATCCGTAAAAATTTTGGAAGATAATCGGTATGCAGTAAATTCAGTTACAACAGGTACATTTAATGATGTTAACATTACAATACCGTCAGGGACAGTTAGTTTAAAAGTAATGCTAACCTGGAATGATCCTGCGGGAGCATTAAATGCAAACCCAGCTTTGGTTAATGATTTAGATTTGACTGTAATAAATGGCGCAACAACTACTTTACCATGGATTATGGATAAAAACAATCCATCTTCTCTAGCAACAAGAGGAATTGACACTTACAGTAATATTGAACAGGTAACAATTGATAACCCTGCTGCAGGCACTTACACATTAAAAGTAAATGGCACTTCAGTTCCTATTGGTGCCAATCAACAATATTCTTTGAGCTGGATTATCGAACAGCAATATATAGAAGTATTATATCCGAATGGAAGTGAAAATTTCAGCCCGGGAAGTACACAGACGATTACATGGGATAATGCAGGTATTACTTCAAACCAAACTGTAGAATATTCTTTAAATAATGGTGTAAACTGGACAACTATTTCAAGCTCTATTCCAGCTACAACAACTAGACTAAACTGGACTGTTCCAACTGCGAATACTTCCACTGCATTAATTAGAGTAAGTAGTGGCGGATTAACTGACATAAGTGATGCTAATTTTAGTATTCTAGGAACTCCATCTAGCTTATCAATCGGAGCTCCAAGTTGTACTGCAGGAGAAGTAACTTTTACCTGGTCTGCAATAGCCAACGCAACTGAATACGATATTTATTTACTGAATCAAGCTACTGGTGTTTATTCAGTAGTTGCACCAAATATTGCTGGCACTTCGTTTACCTTAACGGGACTTACACCTGGAGCAAGTTTATGGTTTGCACATACAGCAAAAAATAGCACTACAGGTACAGTAAGTGAAAGGTCTATTCCTGTTAATGCAACTGTTTCTACTGGTGGTGGCGGATTGGGAACTATTGGTTCAATCACTGGAAATACTACCATTTGTGGTACCACAAATGGTATTCAATATTCTGTTCCTGTGGTTTCAGGTGCAACAAATTATACATGGACTGCTCCTCCAGGTGCAGTAATTGCCAGTGGGCAAGGTACAAATACGATTACCATCAACTATACCGCAGGAAGCAGTAACGGCAACTTAACAGTTTTTGCTTCCAATGGAAGTTGCCAAACATCAACAGCAACACTTGCAATATCTGCAAGTAGTTCTGGTATTGTTGCTCCAACAAGCGGAGGAAATCAATCAGTTAATGTTTGTTCGGGTGCTTCTATTCCTACACTAACAGCAACAGCAACTACTACTGCAGGCAATACAATAGTTTGGTACAATGCCGCAACTAATGGTACTGTAGTTACTAACCCTACATTAAATACTGTTGGAACAATTACATATTTTGCAGCAAGCCGAAATACAACTACCGGTTGCGAAAGTTCAACAAGAACTGGTGTTACATTAACAATTATTGCAATCCCTTCTGCTTCAATAACAGCAAGTGGAGCCACAACTTTCTGTCAGGGAGGTTCAGTAATGTTGACTGCAAATGCTGGCACATCCTATTTGTGGAGTAATGGAGCTACATCTCAATCTATTACAGTTACTACAACTGGAAATTATAATGTTTCTGTAACTACTGGCACATGTAATAGTACTAGTCCATCTTTAAATGTAATAGTTAATCCTTTACCAATAGCAACTATAACAGCAAGCGGTCCATTAAGTTTCTGTGAGCCAAGTAATGTTATTTTAACTGCTTCTACAGGTAACAGTTGGTTATGGAGTAATGGTGCTACATCACAATCAATAACAATTTCAACTGCTGCAGCATCTGGTATATATACAGTAAGAGTTACCAATGCTGCAGGCTGTTCTGCTACATCTTCTGGCACAACAGTAGCTGTAAGTCCTAGACCGAACGTTTCCATTTCGGCTGCTCCTTTCACCAAATTGTTTCCGGGATTGACAACTACACTTAGTTCAACAATTACACCAGCCGGTTCTTATACTTATAGCTGGCGAAATGGCCCAACAGTTGTTACTGGAGCTTCAGCTTCTTCATTACCTGTTACCATAAATGAATTAGGAAGCTATACTCTAATTGCAACTAATAGTGGAGGCTGTAGCAATACTTCAAATTCAATTGTAATTGGTGATTCTGCAACAAGCAAGTTATTCATCATGCCAAATCCAAATGATGGACAGTTTCAGGTAAGTTATTATAGTGCAGCCAATACTTCATTCACAATGGTCATATATGACTCGAAAGGTGCACAAGTTTACAATAGACCTTATACTATAATAACCCCTTACCAGAGAATGGATGTTGATATTAGAAAATACAATGCAGGTATTTATACAATTGCAATAATTGACAAAACTGGCAAGCGATTAGCTTATGGGAATGTACTGATCAATTAAAAAATAATAATTATAAAAAAAGCCAACCTTCATTACAAGGTTGGCTTTTTTATAGAAATGAAAATTTTCTTAAAAGAATGTAGGTGAGTAATTAAATGACAAAGCCGGTTATAAAACTAATATCATCCACTTACAATAATATAACACTCGAACTTTACTTACTTTAGGGTCCCTTATTACCGCTGAAAAAAGACTTTGCTGATTTTTCCGCTTTCAATAATATATATGGCAGTTGCATAAATTGGTTTTTTACCAGGATCAAAAAAGACTTCTTCCTGATCGATTACCATATTGCCCTGCACAATGCGGTTCAATAGATTACAATGTAATCCTGGAGTATTTGTTAGAAATTGATACTCATCCCGCATTTGCTTTTTCCCTTTCATTTGTAGTTTATCAGGAAATTGATATATTTCTACATCCTCTGCATATGGCTCTAAAAATGCTTCCAGGTTATGTGCATTATAAGCATTGAGTTGTTGCTGAGCCAATGTAGCCGGATCGTTTTTTATAAATGAAGAGGGCTTAAAGGGTACGCCTTTATTAATTACATACTCTACAGTCTTCCAATTGGCAATGTCATCCAATGGATTTTTAGTAAGCAATACCATATTGGCTAATTTTCCTTTTACAATACTTCCCCATTCTTTCTCTTGCCCTACCATTTTAGCACCGTTGATAGTGGAAGCTTCAAGCAATTGCCAGTTGGTCATGCCAGCTTGTTGCATGGCTTTTAATTCTTCAAAATAAGAACCGGCATGTTGTGTGCCGATATTTCCTGCATCAGTACCGGTAGCGATGGTAACGCCACCTTCATTTAAGATTTTAAAATTGGCATACATAGTAGCCAGTTCTTTTTTATCTTTTTCTTTTTGTGCAGGCGAAGCTATTACATTAATATACTTAGCAGCAATGGCTGTATCTGGTTTAGGATACTCAAGTATTGTAGAAACCGTTGTAGGACTAGAAATATTTAATTCGTCGTTAGAAAAGTGATAAACCCCTCCTAATGATTTGTTGTAATTTCCAGCTACAACTAATGTTGGACAAAGAACAGTTTTATTTTTCTTTAGTAGTTGTACAAAATCATTCGTGATGAGTTCATCATCGACGCTATGTACAAGGAAATCAGCACCAGCCTCAATTGACAACTGCGCAGTGATTAGTTGCGTTGCATGTACTGCTACTCTTAAATTATATTTATGCGCTTCATCTATTGCCGCTTTTACCAAAGGCAAATTCTTTCTTGCTCCTTTTTCCAGATCTTTATCCAAAACAATATACCATATCTTAATAAAATCTGTACGAAGAGGTAGCTGATCTCTTACGGATTGACGAACACCTTCTTCCGTTTGCATGAATGCGAATGGCGCTTCATTACCTAAGTTTTTATACGGCTCAGGAATATATGTGGTGAGCAATGGCCCAGTCATTCGAATCAATGGTGCATAGGTTTTAGTTAGGAATGAATCTCGCTGCGAAAGAAAATTGAAAGAAGCGCCTACATCAATTACTGAAGTGATTCCAATGCTGCAATATCGACGCAGAAAGTCTTCCATATTATTATGCACCCAAGCCAATTCTTTTTCATGCGACTGATATTTTCTCAAATCAATTACATCCGGTCGGGCATACATACCTCCACTTTGAAAGAAATGAACATGAGCATCAGTAAGACCGGGCATTAGATATTTGCCGGATCCATCAATTACAACAGTACCATCGGGTAGTTTGAATTTAATATCTTTTGCAACAGTTACAATTTTTCCATCAAGGGCTAATACAGTTTGACCTGTTAATAGTTTTTTATTTTCTACATCAAGAACATTAACATTTTTAATTAGTACTTGTGCAGTGAGGGATTGAACCATAGTGAAACTGATAAGGAAAAGTAGCAGGCGCATAATCTTTATATTTTTTTGGAATGGCTAGGAATTTCTATTTGTGAAATTGTTCAAAATCTTCGAAAAATATCGTACACATTTAGTTGTCAATTAAACGTCGATGATAATTGATTTGTCCCAGATGATAGTTTAAATGACCTGATAGATGTAATAAAAAAAGCTCATAAGTAATTGGTTCGCCAAAGACTTGCAAAGGATATTCATTCTCTAACATATCAATTGACATACTTTCAAGGGATTGTTGAACAATAGAATCAACTTCTTCGATATTTCTAATTAAGACATCTCTTGAAATACTTTTTGAAGCAAACTCTTCTGGCCTATTTCTTATATAGCCTGTTTTACCGATAGTAGCACCAATAAAACTATTAAGGTTTCCAATCAGATGTAAACACAGATTACCTGCAGAGTTAGAAATTCCAACTTTTGTCTCCCATAAATTCGATTCGCTTTTATACAAAGTCAACTCTTCCTTAAGCTTATTTAAATCTCGGGAAAAGAGTAGTTGTAAGCTTTTAATAACCA
>JAHEMM010000094.1:0-1821 GCA_024643655.1 Chitinophagaceae bacterium
ATACAACGAACAACTGCTTCTATAAATAATGGAGTGAACGTAATTTTTGTTCCTTCCCTTTTTTCAAAATCTTTTTTTACTTTATTCCGCCACATCACCATATTCGTTACATCAGCTTCAGTAAAACTGGTAACATGCGGACTGGTTTGCTTACTACGCACCATATGGTCGGCAATAAGTTTCCGCATTCTGTCCATTTCAATAATCTCTACATTTCCGGAATAAGTTGTAAGTTGCTGATTATTTTCAGATTGCTTTTGCTCAGTTCTTGCAACTGCAACAGTCTGTTGACTTGTAGATTGAGGTTTTGGGCTTGTATGTTTGCCTTGTTTTCTGTCTGAAACGAATTGAAGAATATCTTTCTTCGTCACTCTTCCTTCATTACCTGTACCCAGAATATTTTCCAGATCTACCATGCTAACTCCTTCACTAGCCGCAATATTTAATACTAAAGGAGAATAAAAACGATTCGAAGTTCCGTTAGTTGGTTGAGATTGTATAGCAGCAGGTCGTTGTATTGTTTCCACTACTTCTGCTACCTGGTCTGGTTGTGAAGTTGCATTTTCTTGTACTGGTGTTGAAACAGGATTTGAAGGGGAAGATTCTTCAGCACCGGTTTTTATTTTCGCAATTACAGTTCCTATTGGTACTACATCGTTTACATTAAATAAAATTTCTTGAATTATTCCAGCTGCTGTACTCGGAACTTCACTATCTACTTTATCTGTTGCAATTTCAAGTATCGTTTCATCCATTTCTACCGAATCGCCTGGTTGTTTCAACCATTTCAAAACGGTTGCTTCCATTATACTTTCACCCAGCTTCGGCATTACTAAATCAACTATAGCCATAAGATTATTTAAGATTTACGAATTGAGATTGCTGATTTACAAAAATGTAAAAAAACTCCTTAGTTGGAATTCACAACCTTTATTTGGCTGATTGTTGCAATCGGGTCAAAGGTAAAGTTTTCCGGCTAATCATTTTTAATCCGGACTTTCCTGGTTCTTTAGTATAAATTTCCGTAAAAAGTTTAATGCATTGGCAGCGGTCATTCCAATATTTCGTTGTCTGTCAAAGCGAAGATTTAATTTCAATGTTTCAGTTTTAGTTTCATTGGCAACTGCCAACCAAACTGTACCTACAGGTTTATCTTCAGTTCCGCCATCTGGCCCCATAATGCCGGAGACCGCAACAACATAGTCAGCTTTTAATGTTTTGAGAGCACCATTTGCCATTTCTAGTACTGTTTCTTCGCTTACTGCACCTGTTTTTTCTAAAGTTTCTTTTTTTACACCCAGAATATTTTCTTTGGCTTCATAAGAGTAACTGACCACAGATCCATTATAATAAGCTGATGATCCGGCAATCGAAGTAATCAAATGTGCTATATAACCACCTGTACAACTTTCAGCAGTTCCCATTGTTTTTCCTTTTTCCTTTAAAATTTTACCTACAACTACTTCAAGGCCTTCATCTTCATCCGAAACCAAATATTCTTTCACTATAGTCATCATCTTTTCGAAAAAGGGCAGTAATTCTTTTTCCACTTCCTCTTTGTTATTACCGATTGTTGTCAACCTGAGTTTTACCATACCATAATTTGGTAAATATGCTAATTTTATATGTGCAGGAAGTGAAGGCTCAAATTCTTTAAGCATTTCAGCCAGCATCGATTCGCCTATTCCTGCGGTGAAGGCGGTTTTGTGTACGATTGCAGGCATTTTGAATTCAAGTAATATTTCTGGAATTACCTTGTCAATCATCAATCCTTTCATTTCGTGAGGTACTCCGGGCAATGAAAAATACAAAGCCCCCCCA
>JAHEMM010000094.1:1921-10628 GCA_024643655.1 Chitinophagaceae bacterium
GGGGGATTTAGGGGGGCTCTAAATAGCATCCCTGGAGCCGTTCCTCTTTTATTCATCAATACAGTACAGACATCCGGTACTTCTGCCTGCTTCAAATTGCTTTCCAGCAACGGACCAGGCCGACGAAAAACAACTTCAAATAAATACTTTACATGAGCGAGTACTTCTTCATTCACTATCATTTTACCGCCAAAATAGTTGCAAAGAAGAGGTTTAGTAATGTCATCCGCCGTGGGACCAAGTCCTCCAGTTATGATTATAATATCTGAATGCATTCCTTCTTCATCTAATGCCTGCCAGATATCATCATATACATCGCCGACAGCAACTCTTCTTCTTACCCAAACACCAATTTTATTCAATTCTTGCGCAATAAATGCAGAGTTGGTATCAATCGTTTGTCCTATCAGTAATTCATCTCCGATAGTGATGATGGAAGCATTAACAATATTCATAGTTTCTAAATTGCAGCAAAGGTAAGAGATGGTTAAATTTGACAGATTAATGTTTATGAATATGAAGAAAATAATTGTAGCGCTTATTTGTATGTTTTTTGTATCGATTGGATTCGCTCAATCCGTTTCTCAAAAATTACAAAAAGCATGGGAGCTGTTTGAAAATGACAGCCAGTTAAAACATGCCATCAGCTCGTTGTATATTATTGATGCAAATACAGAAGAGGTTGTATTTGATAAAAATTCGCAGATTGGTTTGGCACCGGCATCTACACAAAAAATAATTACGGCGGCTACTGCTTTTGAATTGTTGGGTAAGGATTTTAATTTCAACACAAAGATTGGATATAATGGGAAAATTATAGATGACACATTGAAAGGTGATTTAATTATAAAGGGAAGTTCAGATCCAACACTTGGGTCTTGGAGATATAAAAATTCAATTCGGGAAAATTGTCTATCTATTATTTCGGGAATTCTAACTGAGAATAAAATTAAAGTAATAACAGGAGACATTTTTATTGATGAAAGTAGTTTCGAAACGCAAACCGTACCAGATGGATGGATTTGGCAGGATCTAGGCAATTATTATGGAGCAGGTTCTTCTGCTTTATCATGGAATGAAAATCAATATGATCTTATTCTAAAATCAGGGAATAAAGTAGGAGATAATACTAAGATTGTTGAAACAATTCCAGAATTGGATGTTTTTTCGATGATAAATGAAATAAAATCAGGTCCGAAAGGTAGTGGTGATAATGCTTATATCTATTTAGCACCCTACACAGTAAATGGATTACTAAAAGGCACAATACCAGCAGGAGAAGATGCATTCAAGATTTCAGGTTCATTCGCCTATTCATCTGGTCAATTTTATAAAGAATTAATAAATAAATTTCAGAATGTAGGTATTACTGTTAATGGTAAACTTAATAGTACGTTATATTTAATCGCAAATGAAGAAACAACTGCTAAAGACTTTAAATATTTGAATTCGATCAAGTCACCTTCACTTGATTCCATCATCTACTGGTTCCTCAAAAAAAGTATCAATCTCTATGGAGAAGCATTAATAAAAACATTTGCCTTCGAAAAGAAGGGTTTTGGCAGTTCAGATGGCGGCGTAAAAATTGTAAAAGATTTTTGGAAACAAAAAGGGATTGATGATGATGAATTAAATATTAGTGATGGTTCGGGTCTTTCTCCACAAAATAGAGTTACCACTCATGCACAGGTTCAGATTTTGAAATACGCCAAATCCAAAGATTGGTTTCCATATTTCTATGATGGCTTGCCTGATTACAACGGTATGAAAATGAAAAGTGGAACGATAAGAGATGTAAAAGGATTTAGTGGTTATCATAAAGCAAAAGATGGGAAGGAGTATGTTTTTTCTTTTCTGGTTAATAATTATAATGGAAGAACCTCCGGAGTAGTAAGTAAAATGTATAAAGTGTTGGATGAATTGAAATAGTGAAAAGTAGAAGTTGAAAAGCCAATGACAACTAAAATTGTCATACTTTAGTTAACCAGCTCAAAATTTATCAACTGTCAACTCAAAACTTTTATTATGTCAGAACAAAATTTTAAAAACCACTCCCGGATCGTTCCATTATACCATGGTCTTGCTTTTTTATTAGCATTTACCGGATTAATAGGCAGTGTTATTAATTTATTCGATCACAAAGAACCCGGTAATCACTATTCTGCTGCTTTATTGGTAGTTGTATTCCTCGTATTGATACTTATTCTTTGGTATGCCAGAGTGTTTGCATTGAAAGCTCAGGATAGAGCCATTCGTGCAGAAGAAGGACTCCGTCACTTTATATTAACAGGAAAACCCTTTGATAGTAAGCTTACAACAGCACAAATTATCGGACTTCGATTTGCAGGTGATGAGGAATTTCTTGATTTGGCAAAAAAAGCTGTTGATGAAAATCTTTCGCAAAAAGAGATAAAGCTTGCTGTAAAAAACTGGAGAGCTGATCATCACAGGGTTTAAAACCCAAACTGGTTCAGAAAGGAAAGATCCATATTAATAAGCCATGGCGATGCAATAGCAGCTGCCCAGATAATGAAAATTAATATCTTGCCAGCAATAGAAACATCTTGTATTAAATGGCGATGTAATAAATGCTGAATTGTTGTCATTATCTTTTCTTCCTTTTGATCATACTCAAAAGGAGGAGAAGGTGATACATCTTTAAATGAAGGGTGTTCTTCAATCAGGATATTTCTTATCTGCCAGTAATCTTTGTCTGCCAGTTCTTCATATTCCAAATCGGTATTAATGCCTTCATTTTCTATTCTTTTTTCAATTTGGTTATTTTTTTTATCACCTGCCATTCGTAACAACATCATGGCAGGAAAAATCAATAACAGATAAAAAGGGAGAATTATGGCAAACCATACTAACATTGCAATGGATAGAAAAATAAAGAATTTGCTCCAGTTACTTTCCTCATCAAGAAAAACACGGTTGAGTAATTGTCCACCATCTAACGGGTAAATTGGGAAAAGATTTATGAGATTTAATAGAATAAATAATAAAGCAATTCTTGAAAAAGAAAGGCCCAAAAAGTAGTATCCGGAACTGTTATTGTCAATTAAATAAAGTACAATACCAATAATAATTCCGGGTAATGGGCCCGCCAATAATATAATGGCTGATTGCTTTTGAGAAACTTCTCTTTTAGAACCAGAAACGTAAGCGCCTAATAGTGGAATAAAAAAAATACCCAACTCGTTGTACCTAAAAAATTTCATCGCAAAAAAATGACCCAGTTCATGAATCATTACAATTGCTGTTACCAATAACAATATTTCCCATTGCTTAAAAATATAGTAACCTAAAGCAAGATATAAAGCCAGACTTGTTATAGATTTTAACCACACATTGGAAGGCTGATCTTCTTTCACATATTTCGGAGGATAAATTATGTGTTCATGTATAATTGCGTCACCAATATTATCGTTCGATTGCTGAAATGGTTCATCAAAGTCACTCATCAGATAAAATTAGCTAAAATGTGGTTGAAGCTTAAGGAGTAAATTTTCCGGCATAGTAGTAGGTTTCATATCCTTTGCCGTCATAAAATATAAAATAATCTTACCGGAAGTAAGTAAAACCAATTCTTCATTATATACTTCATGAAAAAATTCAATTTTATGATGAACTGGTAATTCTTTAAGAATTGTTTTAATAGTTAACAGATCGTCGTATTTAGCAGGGCGCAGGTACCGGAAATGAACATCCACTACAGGCATAATGATGCCCATTTTTTCCATATCGGCATATGTCATGCCTAGTTGTCTTATAGATTCTGCTCTGGCTGATTCAAAATAAGGGAAATAATTGCTATGATAAACTACGCCCATCTGATCGACTTCTGAGTAACGGACTCTTACATGTGTTTCGTTAACAAACATTTATAGTTAATTTATTTTCCAATCATTTTATCTACGCTAATCTTTCCAGGACCTACAAAAAGTAGAATTAAATAACCTGCCAAATACATTGCTGCATGTTCGCCATCACCAAAAATTTGTCCTTTGTGGGCTATAAATAAAGCGACAGACATGGTTATGATGAGTGGAATAGTTGCAAGTCTGGTTGCCAATCCTAAAAGGAGTAATCCTGCACAAAAGAATTCGGCAAAAATGACCAATGACATTGATGCGGGTCCGCCAATATGAAATGGATCAGTAAATCCAGCTGACTTTGTCCCAAAATTCAACAGCTTTTGATAGCCATGAGGAATCATTAATCCGCCAACAGCCAGTCGAAGTAAAAAAAGAGAAATTGATATTGATTGATCTGAATATCGGGTGCTGAAAAGTTTCTTCATTTATTATTTTTTGCAATATTAAGTAAAAGCAAAATAGAAATCTCTCAGCCTTATATTATCCTGAGAAATGATGCAATGAAAGACAAGGAAATGTTAAACCATTCTATTAAAGGCACTTATCCACACTTGTTTGGAATGATGTTTGGATTGATCTGAAATAAATTGAATATTCGCAACGTTTACTCAATCATCCCTGTATTATTTTGGAGCCACAGGTATTAAAGAACAAATCAATGAAGAATCTTAGTTTTCTGTTCGTTTGCATTTTTATTGGCAATGTTGCCTTTTCTCAACAAACCCGTTTTTATACAGATTCCGATGAAAAATTTAAGGAAGCAAAGGAATATTTTCAAAAAGAAAAGTACAGTCTTGCTTATCCTTTACTAAAAGAATTAAGGCAGGATGTGAGAGAAACCAATAAAGCCAATCAACCAATCGTTGTGCAGGAAATAAACTACTATACGATTGTTTGTGCTTTAAAACAAAATGAAGGCACTTCCGAAGATGAAGCTAAAGAATACATAACTATCGTTAAAAATACAGCCCGGGTTCAGATGATGAACTATCATTTAGCTGAGTACTATTTCCGGATTGAAAAATTTGAAGAAGCGATTGATCATTATGAGGCTGCAAATATTGCAAATCTTAGTAATAAGGAAATAGCCGACATGTCATTCCATCAGGGATACGCCTATTTTAATTTGAAAGATTTTACAAAAGCAAAACCTTTATTTAATAGTATTAGAAGAACAAAAGATGATCCTAATTATTTAGATGCTAATTATTATTATGGATTTCTTGCGTTTAGAGATAAACAATATGGCGAAGCATTGGAAAGTTTTAAAATAGTAGAGAATGAAAAGAATTATAAATCAGTAGTGCCTTATTATATCGCACAGATTTATTATATACAGGGAAAAAAGGATGAAGCCATTACTTATATTCAAAATAAATTACAAACTGGAAGTAGTACACAATATTATGATCTTGAATTAAAGCAATTAATTGGACATGCTTATTTTGAAAAAAAGGAATATGCTAAGGCATTAAGTTATCTTGAAGATTATGTAGGGCGTTCTAAAAAAGTGCGTAGAGAAGACTTATATGAATTATCTTATTGCTATTATCAGGCAAATAACCTTTCAAAAGCAATTGATGGATTTAAACAGCTAAGTGGTAAGGATGATTCCTTGAGTCAGCATTCAATGTATTTATTGGGTGATGCATATTTAAAAACCGGACAAAAAGCCAATGCCCGTAATGCTTTTCTTTTTTGTTCTTCCAATAGTAGTTATCCTGAACAAAAAGAAATCTCAAAGTATCAATATGCAAAACTTTCTTATGAACTGGGTTATCAGGATGAAGCGTTAAATAGTCTCAGTTCTTTCCTCGCAGATTATCCTAATTCGAATTATAATAATGAGGCAAAGGAATTATTAGTAGATGTTTTGGCAAATACGAATAATTATAAAGATGCACAAGCGTTGCTTGAAAGTTTAACAAAGCCGTCAGAAAATGCAAAACGATTGTATCCTAGAATTTTATATGGCCGGGCTACAGAGTTTATCAGCGATGGACAATTAGATGAAGCAAATGGATTGCTCGATAAGGTATTAGCTGATCGTTATAATAGTTCTGTTCTTCCATTTACTAATTTCTGGAAAGGGGAAATTGGGTATAGAAATAATAAGTTAGATACGGCAATAAAATATTATCAGTTGTATGCAAATTCAGGCACGCCAACTAGTGGAGAAGCTAATGTAAATAATGTACGGTATAACCTTGGGTACGCTTATCTGCGCAAAGAAAACTATTCAGTAGCGCTTACTTATTTTGAACCATTAAGCAAAGGAGCTACTTTAAGTTCAAATGCGTTTGTGCAAGATGCTTATATCCGTACTGCTGATTGCTATTACATGCAAAAAGATTATACAAGGGCTAAGAATATGTATGATTATGTTATAAAAAATTCATGGCCGGCAGAAGACTATGCTACATTTCAAAATGGAATGTTGGCTGGTGTAAGAAGTTCTTCTGAAAAAATTTCTTTATTAAATACGATGATTCGGAAGTTTCCAAAATCATCATTGGTTACTGATGCTAACATGGAAGTTGCCAAAACTTACATGAGCAATGAAAAATTCAGAGAAGCCTTACCTTATCTATCAGCTATTATCAATACAAGTGGAAACACAAATATGGTGCCTCAGGCTTATTTAAAATCTGGTACAGCATATTTCAATTTGAATAGTAATACTGAAGCGTTATCACAATTTAAAACCTTGGTAGAAAAATTTCCAAGTTCTCAGGAAGCGGACGATGCGTTGGATATCATTCGTCTTATTTATATTGAAGAGGCAAAACCAAATGAGTATGCAGACTATATGCGTTCAGTTGGAAAGCCATTAAGTGTAAATACAGAAGATTCTCTTACTTATGCGGCGGCAGAAAAGCAGTATGATGATCAGAAATTAAATGAAGCTCTTGCAAGCTTTAATAGTTACTTGCAACGATTCCCTAATGGAACTTATGCCCTGGATGCAAACTTTAATAGAGCAGAGATTTATTACACAAAGAAAGACTGGGCAAATGCACTTGTTGGTTATGAAAGTGTAGCTGTAAATGCACCTAACAGATATGCGGAAAGAGCTGTTTTATCAGCAGCAAGAATCAATTTCTTTGAATTAAAAGATTATACAAAAGCTGAACGCTATTTTATTCAATTAAAAGAAATTACAGGTAATCAGGAAATAAAACTGGAAGCAATGCGGGGCTTATTGCGCTGCCAATACCAATTAAAGAAATGGACAGAAGCAGCGGCCAATGCCAAAGAGTTGACAGATGCAAAAGGGAGCAGTGCTGATGATAAAACACTTGCAAGTATGACCCTTGCAAAATCATATCAGATAGCTGGAGAATTTGGACAAGCTATTACCAATTTTAAATTGGTAGTACAATTAAATAAAGCGGCTATGGCAGCAGAAGCCAGATACGAAATTGCAAGTAGTTGGTTTAGTCTTAGTAAGTGGACAGATGCTGAGAAAGCAGCATTTGAAACTATCAATAAATCAGGTTCATATGATTATTGGGTAACTAAAGCTTATATTTTACTAGGTGATATTTATTTCAAACAAGAAGATTATTTCAATGCGAAAGCAACATTCCAAAGTGTAGTAGACAATACAACCGATATTGAGTTAAAAACAGAAGCACAATCTAAATTAGATCAGGTTGTTGTAGAAGAAGGTAAATCGAGTAAAGTAAATAATTGATACCCGAAATCCAGTATTGGAATAAAGGCATCAAAATCTAAAATTGAGCTTAATTAAGAAAAAATGAATCAGCAATTATTAAAAATATTATTTTTCGGAGTTGGACTATTTTCTGTTGGAATAGCAGCTGCACAAAGAGATACTTCAGGAAAAGGGGGTGTAGAGATTATCTCTGCATTTAAACCAGTGTTAAGAGAAGCGGCGAAGATTAATTTTAATCCGACCCCGCCTCCGGCGGATGATACAAAACCGAAATTGACGTACGATATTCCAAATCAGAATCTGGCTTTCGCATATCAGCCGGGATCATTAAAGCCATTAGCTTTGGATATTGACACAATAGGCCGGTTTGATAATAGCAATTATATTAAAGCAGGTTTTGGTAGTTTAAGAACACCATTTGTACAGGCAGGTTTTTCGTTTGGTGATGGCGAAACTGCTGGGTTAAATATTTATGCAAAACATGTTGGCTCAGATGGTAAAAGACCATTTCAGAAATTTACCAATACGAATGTAAAGTTAGCTGGGTATTTCAGATCAGGGAATAATCTAGAATGGAATGCGGGTATTGGTATGAACCAATTAAGGACCTATAAATATGGATATGAACCGCAGACACTTTCTTTTTCTAATGACTCATTGAAACAAAATTTTCAAACCATATCTGCTAGAATTGGTTTCCATAATATTGAAAAAACTGATTTTGGATTAACGTATTCACCAGAAGTTAAAATAGATGTATTCAGCGATCAGTTTAAAAACTCCGAAAGCAATACTGTTGTAAATCTTCCTTTGCAAAAAACCCTGGGGAATGAATGGGCTGTAAACCTTGGTTTAACATTTGATCTTACACGTCTTTCTCCAAAGAATAAAACAGCACTAAATAATACGATGTATTATATCTCGCCATCTGTATCTTATAAAACTTCAAAGATTAACGCACAGATTGGCATCAGACCTTCTTTTGATAATAAATCTTTTAAAATGTTCCCCAATGTATTGGCGGATATTAGCACTGAAGATCATCGCTTTACTTTTCAGGCAGGTTGGACCGGTTACATTCGTAAAACAAGTTACATGTATCTGGCTGGAGAAAATCCCTGGCTATTTGTACCTGCTGAATTAAAAAATA
>JAHEMM010000095.1:0-7267 GCA_024643655.1 Chitinophagaceae bacterium
CACATTTTACATGCTTCATTAATTCAGTTACATCAATATGTTTTTTTGTTAATCCACCCCGAAGCACATTATCAGAATTTGCCATAATCTCCACATTTTGTCCTTCGAGATAAGCATGAGGAACACCATCTGCCTGAAAAACACCTTCCCCTTTTTTCAATTGAATAAGATTAAAAAGATAAATAGAGAAAATCCCTCTATCAATATTGTTATCATCATTGGCAAAACTAATGGCGGCTTTGGCGGCCCAATAATCTTCCGCTGTTTTCAGTAATTCATTAGCAGTATATAAAGGCAATACTTTTTCTATCAATGGTTTTAATATTGCATTTACTTCATCCTGTGGCATGCCCATAACATGACTGTACAATCCATGATATCCAGCCTGGTTAAATACAGGTAGTAAACAGTTTAGTTCTTTAACATTGGTTAAGATATCTATCAATTGCTCCGTTGGTTTAAAACCGTGTAGCAACCAAAAATCACTCAAGGCAACTATAAATTCTGGTTTATGATTAACGTCTTTATAATTACGATTGGGAGCATCCAATGGAATTCCTTCATTGTTTTCCCTGGCAAAACCTTCTTCGGCTCCTTTTTTTGAAGGATGCACTTGTATAGATAACATATCTTTTACATCCAGAATTTTTAATAAATAAGGAAGATCCGGTGCTATCAATGATAATTGATCGGGGGTGCTGCCACCTGTATCGATCATTGACATTCCCAGAGAATGTATGCCCATCCAATATTCTGCAAATGGTTTTTTCTTTTCGTTTACAATTTTTAATAAAGAAGGAATAAATGAGTTGCCACCCCAGTCATAATGCTTAACCGTACCTGTGAGTTGATATATACCAGCCATAAATTATTTTCTGCTTGTTTTTTGTAATTTGGCAATAAAGATACTACATGGCGTCACATAATGAACTGGGAAAAGAAGGTGAAGTATTGGCGGCAAAATGGCTGACCAATCATGGCTATACGATTCTTCATACTAACTGGCGCCATTCTCATTATGAAATAGACATTGTTGCCACTAAAGATAAATTTTTACACTTTGTAGAGGTAAAAGCAAGAAAAGCATCGCCATTTGGATATCCGGAAGATAGTGTTACAAAAAAGAAGTTCAAAAATTTACAAAAAGCCGCTGATGAATATTTATTTCTAAATCCCGGTCATCAATGGATACAATATGATGTACTTTCTATAACGTTGAATGAGAATGGCGAGGATGAGTATTTTTTGATAGAGGATGTTTTTTTGTGAAGAGAGGAGAAAGGGGAGAGGGGAAAAGAGAAAGGGGATTAATACTAAAATTATTTTATTTTTTTTCAAAGAATCTAAATTCTTATTCAGGGTTTTCCGGATTTAAGTTGCTTATCATTTTGCTCAACATACCAAATATAGAATTCAAATAGCTTTCTAACGCTTTGATTTGATCATTTTTCAAATACTCGATAATCAACGCCACTTCAAATTGTGTATCTATTTCTACTAAAGAGCTTCTTGATATTTCATAGAATCGTTTTCTATCCGGTTTTGTTCGTCTGGCTGAACCTTCCGCTATATTACTACAAACAGAAATAGCTGCTCGTCTTAGCTGACTCACCAATACATACTGTTCTTCTTTAGGAAAATTCTTTGTAAGCCTGTAAACCTCTTTTACTAATTGTAAAGAAATTTTATATACTTCCAATTTCTTGTGAGCCAGATTAAGCATAAAGAAATATTTAAAAAATAAAAATTACAAAATTTAAGAACTCCTTCTCCCTTCTCAACCTTATCCCCTCTCCCCTTTCACCTCTCACTTCTCATCTCACTCATCATCTTCTCCACCAATCTAAAAGTAGCCGGGCATAATTCTACATTTTGCTTATGTATATGATCGTATTCTTTAAATTTTTTGGAAAGATGCGGAAAGCCGGAACAATCTGCAGGTCTTACTTCGTAAATGCTGCACTTGTTGTCTTTAAGATTCAGGAACTGACAAGGCTCTGTTTTATTAAGCCAATCCCTGTCCCCACCCTTTTCTTTTCTTAACCATTTTTGCTGAAAATCATTTACACTCATATTTAAATGTGATGCAATTCTTTTCATATCTGCATTAGTAAATGTTGGCGTCATCGTTTTACAACAATTTGCACAGCTAAGGCAATCCGTTTCCTGCCAGACTTCTTTTTCAAGCACAGCGATTTTTTTATCCAGTCCTCTTGGAGCTTCCCGTTCCAATTTTGTAATAAACCGGCGCATGCTATTTTTCTTTTCTTTAGCTTTTTGCCGGAACGAACGCATATTGATAGGTTTCATTGTACTCATGTGCCGAAGATATTATATTAAACCATTCGTAGTGCCATTGAAAATAAATTTAGTGCTAACAATCTTCATTGGTTATTTTTGCAGTAATAACAAACCAATAATTATGAAATCTTTAATCGCTGCAGCTTTTTTAATTTTGATTACTTATTCATTTACTGCATGTAAGTCCTCATCTGCAGATGGACCAAATACATTTTGTGATACGGCTTGTCTTACTGATACTATTAAATTCAAAGGTGACAATAAACTGGAACCGGTAGTTTATATTACGAGCAAAGATTGTAAAGCTGATAGTATTATCTGGAGTTACAATGGAATGGGCACATTTCGTAAAACAAGTTTTGATGATTTAATTGGAAGATCCGCCAATATTAATAAAGATTTTATCCGTTGTTATTTTAATAATGCGGATATAGCCTGGATTATGTACAATGATTGTGAAACTGAAAGAGGATTTCAGATTAAACTACCTTACGATAAAAGCCAGAATGTGAGTCCTAAAGGTAGTGGCATAAACAATATTGATCCTAAATTTTCAATTGCAGATAACCTTGTAGTGCATACAGATAGCGGTAATCTGTTTATTGAAGATATGAGTACTGGTAAAAAGGCAACCATGACTTTTGGCGAAGCTTTAGATTTAGATTATAGTGCACTGCATACTGTTATTGACTCAGTAAATATTACCAATACAAGAGCCTGGGCCAAAGTACTGATTGGCAAAGAATGGAAAGTAATAGAAAAAAATATCACGTTGGAATAAGTATGATTGTTTAATTGATTTACTTCCCAATTTGCATACAACAAACTAACAATAAACCACAATGTGGGAACCTTATAAAAAGGGATTCAAAGCATATTTGCAATTAGAAAAATCGTTATCCGAAAATTCTGTACAGGCTTATTTGCGGGATATTGAATTGCTGACGAATTACCTTCAGTCAAGCCACATTTTAAGTAATCCTTCAGCCATTACTTTAAAAGATCTTCAACAGTTTATTAAATGGATTGCTGAATTAGGAATGACTGCATCCTCTCAGGCAAGAATTATTTCAGGCATTAAGGCATTCTACAAGTATTGCTTATTAGAGGATATTTCAAAAACAGATCCAACAGCATTATTAGAAGCTCCAAAACAACAAAGATTATTGCCGGATGTACTAAGTTTTGATGAGATAGAACAAATTATTGCACAAATAGACTTAAGCAAACCTGAAGGTGGCCGAAATAAAGCAATCCTAGAAACAATGTATAGCTGTGGACTTAGGGTTACTGAATTAGTGAATCTCAAAATATCACAACTATATTTAGATGTCGGGTTTATAAGAGTAATCGGAAAAGGAGATAAAGAAAGATTAGTTCCAATTGGCAGCAGCGCAATTAAATATATTACAATTTACAAAAACACAATCCGCATACATACAAATCCTGTAAAAGGAAATGAAGATTTTCTTTTTCTTAATAACCGGGGAAGTAAGTTGTCGAGGGTAATGATCTTTTATATCATTAAATCACTTGTTCAAAAAGCAGGTATTAAAAAAATAGTTTCGCCACACACATTCCGTCATTCTTTTGCCACACATTTGGTAGAAGGTGGTGCAGATTTAAGGGCCGTACAAGAAATGTTAGGGCATGCAAGCATTACCACTACTGAAATTTACACACATCTTGACCGTGCATTTTTAAAAAAGACATTGGAAGATTTTCATCCTGCATTCAAGTAAATAAAATCGGGAAATTAATAGCAGCAGAATTTAACCTTGCAATTGCTACAATCACTTATTGAAATTCCAATAGGACAAAAAAATCCCCCAAATTAATATTTGAGGGATTGGTACTTAAACCCGAAATAGTATTAAAAATTTATAATGGTAAAGGAATTAATACACCGTCTATTTTATGAACAATGCCGTTTACAGCATGTCCATCTTTAGAAACCATATTTGCAACCGGACCATCTATCACACCACCAGGTGTAAGCACTTGCGAAGTAAGTGTGAAGCCTGTAACTACGGGCCCAACAAATGTTGCTCTCATTTTTATACCTGGGTGAGAAGAGATGCTACCATTCAATAAAGTTGGTGAAATAAGGGTAGTAGCAGAAGGTAAATTAACTGAAAAAGCTCTCGACCCCAGCATATGATATGCCAAAATACCTTTTACAGTAGTAGGTGTAAGAACAGCAGCAAGTGCAGGATTTGAAAACACTGCAGGTGTGCTTGCAAGTGCTGTAGCTTGCACAAGTGCTGTAGCCGGAGGCACCATTAAAACGTTCACCAGATAATTATAAATAAGCCCAGTCAGTGCAGTTTGGAACGCTGTATTTGTAGGAGCAAATACCGTAAAATTTACCGGCGCATAAGCCAATAAGCCATCCGCACCTCCAAATTTGCTTAAACCAGTAGAACCTTCATCCGCTTTTGCTATCGCTGCATTAAAGTAAGCAAGATCCGGATCGGCACCAATTATTTGAAGCAAAACTAAAGAAGGTGGAGAAACCAATGCGGCTACTTTATGCATAACGCCATTCTTAGCAATAATATCTGCTTGTGTAACAGGAATATTATTTACGTACAATGCAGCTCCTCTTTTACTTGGAAAATTGCTTAACTTAAAAAATGGTGCTGATAAATTTATAAGTGAAGGCATTTGAACATTTGGAAAACTTGTAGGTATAGCAGCTGATGGCAATGTTTGCGGAATAACATGGTACTGCAAGATTGAAGTTAATTGTGCCAAAGGCATTCCGTTAACTAAAGCAAGGCTAACTCCCGATGCTGCAAATGCCGCATCATCTGGTGCAAAAACTGTAAACGTTGCCCCTTCTGTATTTAATGCTGCCGACAACCCAGCCCTGGTTATGGCCGCTTTTAAAATAGAATAGCTGGCATTTCCATCAATTATTTCTTTAATCGTTTGCCCAGAACCTCCAGGCGTTATTTCTCCACCAGCACTATCAAATTCTTTATTACAAGAAGGCAGGAGAAAAAAAGAAGAAAGCAATAACAGCAAAGCTGGTATAAACTTTAATTTGTTATAGTATTTAAGCATAATAGTATTTTTAAATGTTGTATTCAATAAGGGATTGATTAAAAAATATTGTAACCATAGCTAACATAATATAAACCACCAATGGATGGATTACCTGCCGCATTTCTATAATACTGGTTCAGCAAGTTATTGGCTCCAAGTTTTATTAATGATTTAGATTTTGGCATTTTAAAACTTATTTGAGCATCAACAGTATGTACAGGTTCTATATCGCCGGTTATAAATGTCCCCTCATAGAAAAATCTATCCTGCCACTTATAAGCTATGCTAAATCCAAAGTTTTTATTTTTTCCAAGAGAATTGTTTGAAACGGAAGCGTTGAACCTGTATTTAGGTGTATTGAAGAATGAAATAAATCCTGCCGGAACATCTCCCAATACGTCTGAAGAAAAGTTTGTCGCCAATGTAAAGCTTTTATAAAAACGATAATCGAGGCTTAAACCAAATCCATGTGTTTTTACTTTTTCTGGTGCATTTACAGATATAGAATAAACCGTTCTTTTAGAAGGGTCTCCAATATCTGCTACATTTCCGGTATTAGATTGTAATACAACTATACTGCTGATAAAATCAGTGTAACTTCCTAAATAACCATATATATCTACCAGCAATTTACCACTTGCCAACAGCCCTTTGTAACCTACTTCGTATGAAACAACAGATTCTGGTTTAAATTCACCAAACGTTGGTGTTTTTGGAGATCCTCCCAATACACTTCCCAAAGTATAAACAGGGTTGGTATTAAAGTTATAAAAGTCTCTAAAAGTAGGCAGGCCTCCAATTAGTTTAGAACTTCCAGTATTCAAATTGATCCATTGGTTTTGTGTAGATGGGAAACGATAGGCTGTCTGATACGAAAGACGGATATTATTGTTTGGTGAAACATTAATAACCATACTGGCCCTTGGTGTAAATTTCCCTTTAAAATATTGGTTTTTATCAAATCGACCAGAAGCGGTTAATTTAATTTTATCCTGCATAAAGCCTTTAATGACCTGAACATAAGCACCCACTTCATTGATTCCAATAGTCCCTGCAGAATCAGCAAAAATGGTTCCTTGTGAATTCAATACATACTTTTTAAAATTTGCACCGACTAACACATCTGCAAAACTCTTTGTAACATGCGAGAGATTGTATTGTCCTTCATAATTGTACAAATTAGTTTGATCAACAAGTAATCCTCCCTGAGGAATTGGCTTACTTCTGGCCTGCTGATATAATGATTTAAACTGGGCAGAACCTTCAACCGGTCTGCCAACATCTGCAGTAGCTCTTGCTTGATTATGTGCAACAATATCTGCCGCACCAGCAAGTTTTGCAGCTAAATATGCCTGACCATATTGTGCAAACCAACCTGTAGTACCACCGCTTGGTTTCCAGGCTTCGTTAAACAACTGTGTAGTAATCGTTGCGTTATATGTTTCTCCGGCATTTTCCTGAGTAGTATAACCTCTTAAAAACCAATTTGGATGATTCAATTCTAATTTATACTGACCCATTTTTAATCCCTTTAATACGTAGCGATCGCTACCAGTATAAACGCTGTTACCAGTTCCCCAATATCCGCTAAGTATGGCTTCAATTTTTGAAGTTAATTTATAATGAAATGCACCGGCTAATTTGAAATTTAATGTTTCAGGGCTAACAACATCCTTTTCTGCATAACCTGTTCTGGATACAAGAATTGGATTTGTAGAAATAGAAGCTATATAAGGAGCTAAAAAAGGAGCTTGTGCAGCTACACCGGCCAATACCGCTCTTATATCACCGGAAGTTTCATCTCCATAAAGATTAACTCCATTATAATTAGGATCACTTGTTCTGGTACCCGGAACAATTTTACCAGTAGTTCCTGTTCTTAAAAAATTTCGGTCATCTCCGGCTAACCAGTCAT
>JAHEMM010000095.1:7367-10519 GCA_024643655.1 Chitinophagaceae bacterium
GTTTCATCTCCATAAAGATTAACTCCATTATAATTAGGATCACTTGTTCTGGTACCCGGAACAATTTTACCAGTAGTTCCTGTTCTTAAAAAATTTCGGTCATCTCCGGCTAACCAGTCATTTGCTTTTACTAATTCAAATCCTAATTTATAAGCAAATTTATTACCGATTGCTTTCGCATATCTGGCACTCCAATTATAATAAGGAGAAGCATCTCTATACTTTTGATCGGTATGCATAATACCTGTTTTTACCTGAAAAGATAATCCCTGGTATTTAAACGGATTTTTACTGTTGATGATTAAAGAACCATTCATACCACCCGGACCATAAAGAGCCGAAGAGGCACCTGGTAATAATTCCATACTTTCTACATCAAGTTCAGTAAGTCCAATCAGACTTCCTACGGAAAAATTTAACCCTGGAGCCTGGTTATCCATTCCATCCATTTGCTGGTTAAACCGAAGGTTACCACTACCATTAAATCCACGAGTACTAATGGTTTTAAAAGTTAGTGAAGCGGTTGTAAAATCTACACCTTTAATATTTCCCAAAATTTCATAATAGTTGGATGCCGAGGAATTACGAATATTAGCATTTGTAATTCTTTCAATAGAAACCGGCGACTCTAATATTTTTTGTGGTAACCTCGAAGCAGAAACAACTACTTCTTGTCCGAGTTGATTGTTTACTTTGAATTCAACATCAATTGATTTTGACGCATCAGAAACGGTAATTTCCTGACTTTCATAGCCAATAGAACTGAAAACAAGCACTACAGGAACAGATGAAACATTGAGGCTGAATTCACCGTTTGAGTTAGTGTATGTACCGATTGTAGTACCTTTTACAACTACTGAAACGGCAGGAACATTATCCTTGCTTGTAAAATTTTTTACGGTTCCCGAAATGGAAACTGATTGGGCAAAAGTCGAGAGGTAAAAAAAACAGGCAATCGTTAATGTAAATAAAAAGCGATAGCTTTTTCTCATAATTGGGGATTTTAGTTTGGAATAGAATGGAAAAATAAGCATTGTAAAGATTATCTAAAAATTTAATTTTACTGGTTTTTTACACAAAATATTATTGATCTCACTTTAGTTAGGGAATCCATGAAACGGTGTAAATTCGCTCAATCTTAAAACATCTTCCTTATTTGAATATGAGTAATTTTTCTTTCCCAAACCAAACCTCCTTTTACAGCGGTAAAGTAAGGGATGTTTATAGTATTAAAGAGCAATTATTGGTCATGATCGCCTCTGATCGCATTTCAGCATTTGATGTCATACTACCGCTGCCCATCCCTTATAAAGGACAAGTTTTGAACCAGATTGCTGCATTTATGCTCAACGAAACAAAAGATATATGCCCAAACTGGCTACTTGACATTCCTGCACCCAATGCATCTATTGGGCTAAGGTGTACCCCATTTAAAATTGAAATGGTTGTAAGAGGTAATTTAACGGGACATGCCTGGAGGACATATTCATCCGGAAGCAGAACACTTTGTGGAATAAAATTGCCTGAAAATTTAAAAGAAAATGACTTTTTCCCTTCACCAATTATTACGCCAAGTACAAAAGCAACTGAGGGCCACGATGAAGATATATCGGCTGAAGAAATTATTAATTCAGGATTGGCGTCAAAAGAAGATTGGGAAATTTTAAGCAACTACGCTTTACAACTATTTGAAAGAGGTAAAGCGATTGCAGCTAAACAGGGATTGATACTTGTGGACACTAAGTATGAGTTTGGCAAGATCGGCGATACAATATATCTTATGGATGAAATTCATACACCCGATTCTTCAAGATATTTTTATGCCGATGGATTTGAAGACAGACAATTAAAAGGCGAAAAGCAAAAACAATTGAGTAAAGAGTTTGTGAGAGAATGGTTGATTGCTAATAATTTTATGGGCAAGGAAGGGCAAAGCGTTCCAGCAATGAGTGAAGAATGGATCAATACAATTTCAAAAAGATATATAGAATTATATGAAAAGCTAATTGGTCAAACATTTATCCCCCTCCAATTAACCGATGAAGAAACATATAGGCTTATAACAGAAGCCTTACTCAAAATTGAATAAAAAAAAGCCACTTCAAATTAATAGAAGTGGCTTTTTGACCAGTTTTCGGGATTATTTCTTTTTAATTGTTGAAGTTTTAAAAACTCTTTTTTCAGTACCACCAGTAGCGTCTTTACCATAAATTGGACAGTAAAAATCCAGTGCATCCTGTGCTTCATTGTAGGTCAACCAGAAATCTGTAACTGTTCCTGTGAATACAAATGCATTTGAATAATTATACATGTCCCTTGTACCACGGCTGCTAAAATTTCCATATACGATTGTTCCTTCTGCAGGCTTATAACCAGCATAAGAACGAACAACATTGAAGCCGTAATACGATTCGATTACATAATAATTGCAATAAGCATCACTATAAACTACTTCTCCTTGTTCTTTATTAAGCCAGTATCTTTCATCATTATCAAAGATCCCATTGTCCCGATAACAACTGCTAAGTAAAACGGTAGCAAATAATAAAATTGCTGAAAGTGTAAATATTTTTTTCATAACGGTGCGATTTAAATATTAAAAAATGTTTTGTCAATTAACTAATAACAAGATTGTGCCAAAACTTAAATAGGTTGATAATCGTTTTGTTAAAATCATTCAGATATAGGATATTCACTTTCTAAAAGTTTAATATGAAATATCAGATTTTGTTTTATTTAACATTGTGTTGTAGTGTTATAAATGCACAAGAGCCATACTTGATTGTTGGCACTTATGACTCTCCTAAGAGTGAGGGATTGCATGTGTACAAATTCAATAGTGAAAAAGGTACTGCAACTGCTATAAGCAAAATAAAAACGCCTAACCCATCTTTTCTTACAATTTCTCCTGATAAAAAATTTGTTTACGCTGTAGCGGAAACAGCACCAACTGATGGGAAAGGTGGAGACATTGCAGCCTTTTCTTTTAATAAAGAAAATGGCTCTTTAACTTTTATAAATAAGAACCATGCAGGTGGAGATCATCCTTGTCATGTAGAAATGGATAAAAGTGGGAAATGGATATTCGCTTCTAACTATACAAGTGGAAGCTTATCTGTTTTACCGATTAATGCAGATGGTAGTGTTGGCGA
>JAHEMM010000096.1 GCA_024643655.1 Chitinophagaceae bacterium
CGGCTCATTGGATTGCTGTTCTGGTAATTTGCATTGTTTACACTGTTATGTTGGTTCTCATCCAATTGCAACCACAAATAAGTAAGCTCATTTGGTGAATTGTTGAAATAAGTTACTGTCTCACTACCTTTTAAAGTTTGATTCTTTTCATCAAGCTCACATTTAATATCATAGTCGCAACGTTGTTGCCAGTATTTTGGACCCGGAGCTCCGCTGGCAGTTCGATATTCATTCGGTGTAGGCAAAATACTGCCTAGCTGTTCAAATTTATTTCCATGATTACTGTTAGCATTATTCTGAATATTTTGTGCCAAAACAGAACTAGTTAAACCAGCAATTATGAATAAGCAAGAAAAGAGATGTTTCATGTTGAATTATAATTTTTATTTATGACTAAATGCAGATGTTCCCAAAACTAAGGTAAATAGGTAAATAGATGAAATGATTACTTTTTTGAAAGTATAATAACTATATGAGTGGTTTTAAAGTGACAGATTTTACCATAAAAAATGTCATCCCAAACTGGAATGACATTTTTTTTATAAGAGGTTTATCTTATTTAAGTATTAAAACCCTTTTTTCTCTTTTGCCTTTTGCATTGGATTTGGCATTTGAGGTTGTTGTGCGTTTTGTTTTTGTTTGAATAAGCTGAACTTACTTGGAGGTTTGATTTCGCCATAGCTATTATTGCTTTCATCTATATCTGCAGTTTCTTTGTAAGGATCCAACTTTATTGATGCAACTTCCCGATCCTTCATAAAGGTTTTAATAACCTTAGTTTCATCCTTTCTCCAAACTTGTGCAGGTATTCTTTCTAATTCTGTCGTACCATCTTTAAATGTCCATTCAATAATGATTGGCATTACTAATCCGCCTTTATTCGAAAAAGTGACCTCATACAAATGTTTATTACCATATTTCTTTTTATCTGCATCATCTAAAACTTCTGTTCTTGGAGAAACCACAACAGGGTATTTTGCAGAATCATACTTTTCTATTTCACGGTCATATTTCCAGTAAAAATCACGGAGCGTAGTGTCTTTATCTGTTTCGAAAACAATATTCTTATCTGTTCTGTTACGGATCTTCGAAATGTCCTCAAATGAATTAACAGCAGGTTTTGGTAATGGTACCATAAATGTAGTATCTGCTGTTTGTTGCGGCACAGCAGCTAAATCTGGCACTGCATGTTTCACCGTGTCAATTGAAATGTCACAGGCATCTGTTCCATAAAACCAACCTCTCCAGAACCAATCCAGGTCTTCGCCAGTTGCATCTTCAATCGTTCTGAAAAAATCTGAAGGCGTAGGTGATTTAAAAGCCCAACGTCTTGAATACTCTCTGAATGCATCATCAAATCTTTCACGACCGACAATTGTTTCTCTTAAAATATTAAGCGCAGTTGCAACTTTTGAATAAGCATTGGCACCAAAATTATTTATGTTCTCTGAGTTAGTCATGATAGGTTCTAACTGATCTTTAGGCAATTTCATATAATTAGTGATCGTCCAGGCTGGTCCGCCATTAGACGGGAATGTATTATCCCATAATTCTTGCGAAAGATATTGCAGGTAAGAATTCAAGCCTTCATCCATCCATGTCCATTGTCTTTCATCACTGTTTACAATCATAGGGAAATAAGTATGACCTACTTCATGTATTATTACAAGGATAGCAGCATTCTTAGCTCCTTCCGAATAAGTGCCATCGTCATTGGCTCTACCGGGATTAAAAGATATCATTGGATACTCCATTCCCTGATTGCCTTCCACACTTATTGCAACCGGGTAAGGATAGGGGAATGAAAATTGAGAATATGTCTTTAAGGTATGTGCTACTGCTTTTGTTGAGTACTTACTATAAATTGGATATGCTTCTTTTGCATAGTAGCTCATAGCCATTATTTTTTTCCCTTCAACATAAGTTGGCATTGCATCCCAAACAAATCTTCTGGAAGCAGTCCATGCAAAGTCTCTTACATTATCAGCTTTATATATCCATGTTTTCTTGGCTTTGCTTTTTTGTTTTGAGGCATTTAATGCTTCATCCTGTGTAACAATTTGTAAAGGTTCCTTAGCTGTTTGAGCTTTTTGCCAACGACTCATCTGTGTAGAAGAAAGAGTTTGTGCATAATTCTGACATTCTCCGGTACCACCCACAATATGATCAGCAGGAACGGTCATTTGTACTTTAAAGTTTCCAAATGTTAATGCAAACTCACCTCTGCCCGTAAACTGATGGTTTTGCCATCCAATCTCATCACTGTATTTACACAAACGAGGATACCATTGCGTCATCGTATAGTTATTATTCCCATCACTAAAACTTTCGTATCCACCTCTTGCACCGCCAAATCGAAGAAAATCTCCGCGGTCTGCCAATTTATAATTCCAGCTACAATTGAAAACAAATTTCTGACCGGGTTTTAGTGGAATGGGCAGATTTATTTTCATCATCGTTTTGTTGATTGAATACTTTAGATTTTTACCAGCAACGTCCGTTAATTTAGTAATATTAAATCCATAACCATTGTCCGTATTCATCTCTTCAAACCGATCAAGCGTTTTGTCAGTTGCTTGTCTGGGCATTGTATTTTGCGTTTGATAATTGGCATTGTTAACAGAGCTATGCTGATTCTCGTCCAATTGCATCCAAATATAACTTAGCACATCTGGAGAATTATTAAAATAAGTGATGGTTTCTGAACCCGTTAATTTGTTATTGGCTTCATCTAACTCGCATTTGATATCGTAATCTACTCTTTGCTGCCAGTATTTTGTTCCGGGAGCACCGCTAGCCGTTCTTTGTTCATTTGGCGTGGTAAGGATTGTTCCCAATTGCTCAAACTTGTTAGCATGATTTGAACTGGAATTGTTCTGAATCTGTGCCTGAACTGTTCCTGTAAGTAGTACTACAAAACAAGAAACTAAGAAATGTTTATTCATATTTTTTGTTTAAAATTTAATATTAAAAAGGTAATCTTTCTAAAGCCATTTTCAGTGCCAAACTAAAAACAGCCGCTGAAAGAAATAGTACCCATTCTCTGCGGTTTATTTTAAAGAGGTTAATAACTAGATAAGCCATTATTAAAATACCCAATACTACAACAATTTGCCCTACTTCCAGTCCAACGTTAAATCCAAAAAGACTCCACCCGATGCTCTGGTCATTGGCCAACATAAAGCGAATTGAATTAGCGAATCCCATTCCATGTATCAAACCAAAGGAGAGGGCCAAAAAATAATTAATTCGAATGGATTTTGGGGTAAATTTTTTTTGAAAAAAATTGCTAATGGCCGTAATAATAATTGTGCAGGGTATTAAAAATTCGACCCAGCTATCATTAAAGCGAATAATATCAAAAACACTTAATGCTAATGTTACAGAGTGTCCAATAGTAAATGCTGTAACCAATATCAGTACCTGCTTCCAGTCTTTCAATAAATAAATTGCTGCCAATGCAGCAATAAATAATTGGTGGTCTAAAGCATTTTTGCTGATGATATGTTCCCAGCCTAATCCAAAATAAAATCCAAAATCTTGCATCTTATATTTAACAAAAGCCGTCCTTTACAAATATTTTACATAAACGGCTCTTGAGCCGGCAAAATAGTACAGACTTTTGTAATCTTAAAATTAATAGTGCAAATGGCTTCATCACTCTATAAATGGTTGTTTATCTCTGTTTTATCTCTTGTTTTGATTTCGGCCAAACCTATTGATCATCCTTTTCATGTAAGTGTGCTTGAAATTAATCATAATGCTTCGGATAAAAATTTAGAGATTAGTTGTAAGATTTTTACTGATGATTTTGAGAAAATATTGACCAAAAACTATAAAACAAAGGTTGACCTGATCAATGCTCCAAATAAATCCGCCATGGATTCCTTGGTAAAGAAATATGTACAATCACATTTAGCCATAAAAATAAACGGTAAGCCAGTCATTTTTACCTATGTTGGATTCGAAAACGATAAAGAAGCAGCGTATAGTTATTTTGAAGTGAATAACACTTTATCAGCTACCAATATCGAAATTACCAATAACCTGATGTATGATCAATTTGATGATCAAGTGAATATCATGCATATTATAGTTGGTGGGAAAAGAAAAAGTAATAAGTTAACTTATCCAGATAAATCGGTTTCCTTTTCGTTTTAGTTTGAAAATTATTATTCTTCAATTTCATCTTTTAATTCCTGGCTAAGGCCAACCAATATTTTATCGATACGGTGACCGTCCATATCCAGCACTTCAAGTTTGAATCCTTTCCAATCTAATGTATCGCCAGGTTTTGGTATTTTTTCAAGTTCATGTAAAATAAATCCGGCAATGGTATCAAAATCATGTTCTCCTTCATGCATCCATTCCGTTTTTTCAAACCGGGTAAGAAAATCATAAAATGGAATTTGTCCGTCCACCAGATAAGTACCATCTTCCCGCTTTATGATCTCGTAATCTTCAACATCAGGCTGTGGTATATCACCTACAATTGCTTCTAAAATATCATTCAATGTAACTAATCCTAATACACTTCCATATTCATCAACAATAAAGCAGGAGTGGTTTTTTGATTCCTTAAATTTTTCCAACACCTGATATGGAGTATTGTTTTCAGGAATAAAAAGGGCTGGTTGCATGATGTCCTTAAACAAACGATGATCAGGAGTTATATAAAGATCTTTAATCGATACAAAGCCTTTGATATAGTCGATACTATTATCACAAATTGGGTAAACAGAATGGGGCTCTACTAAAATTTTTTCTTTTATTTTTTCTTCATTATCATCAAGATTAAACCAGACAATATCACTTCTATGCGTCATCAGGGAAGTAATATTTCTATCACTCAGATGAAAAACTCTTTCTATAATTTCCTGTTCTGCTTCATCGATTGTACCCGCTTCCGTTCCTTCCGTAATCAGTGTTTTTATTTCTTCTTCCGTAATTGCATCATCTTTCAATCTTTTGATATTGAATATTCTGAAAAACAGGTTGCTTGTATTATTCAGCAACCAACCAAAGGGGTGTGTGAATTTTGCAAAAAAGTTCATAGGCGCAGCTACACTTTTTGCAATACGTTCAGCTCTTAACAAGCCAATACGTTTTGGAATTAATTCACCAAAGACGATGGAAAGAAAAGTAACTAATACTACAATGATGGTAGTGGCTACTGTATCAGCATATTCTCCAATGAAACTTATTTTTTCAAGATAAGGTTGTAAATAAGGCGCAAATTTATCTCCGGAATATACACCCGTAAGAATAGCAATAAGCGTAATGC
The DNA here is from genome assembly GCA_024643655.1 of Chitinophagaceae bacterium. Lineage (GTDB taxonomy): Bacteria > Bacteroidota > Bacteroidia > Chitinophagales > Chitinophagaceae > JJ008. Next base: position 5,285 of record JAHEMM010000096.1, read on the forward strand.
CAATTTGTGCTGCTGAAAGAAATTTTTCGGGTCTGTTAGAGAGTTCCAACGCAAGTTTCGCTTTTTTATCACCTTTTTCAGAAAGGTGCTCAAGCCTTGCTTTTCGGGCAGAAACAAGAGCAATTTCTGCCATTGAAAAAAGACCATTTAATAAAATGAGAAGGAACAGTATAATAATATCCATTAAGAAACCTGGGTTGGTTATTTATCGAAGATAGCAAATCCGAACTGCTTATTGAACATTGAACCCATTGTGATACCAAAAGCAGTACCTAACAATCCTCCACCAAGCACATCAAATGGGTAATGAACGCCAACATAAACCTGTGCATAGGCAATTGCAAAAGCCCATACTATGCCAATCCAAACCCATTTTTTAAGTACAGGACCTAAAGTGACAAAAAAGAACGTAGCCATACCAAAATGGTTAGCTGCATGATTGGATGTAAAGCTATATCCACTACCACAATGTTTGAGTAACAATCTAACATGATCAAAAAAATCGGGATCGTTGCAGGGTCGTAGTCTTTCAAATCCATGTTTGAAGACATAGTTTCCTGTCATATCTGCAAGGGCTATAGTAGAAATAAAAAAAATGATCCACCATAAACCCTTTTTCTTAAAATTTAAAAGGATAAAAAAAAGCAGGAAAATATAAACGGGTGCCCAAACTAAAGAGTTTCGAAGAAATGGCATTATAGTGTCAAATAAAGAATTGGTCCAATCAGTATTTATTTTTTCAAACAACTGCTGATCCCAACTGATTAATTTTTGCCAAACTACTGATGCCATTAAAATCATTATTGCAAAAATAATGTTTGCTGACTATCTGCCTATAATATCATTTTTTGAAAAACAATTAGTGTTAAGATTGTCTAAAGCAGTATTATTCCCTTAATTTGTAGTTTTTCTGGAATTTTTTGAGAAGTAATGTTAAGTCGATTTAAAATACCTAAGACAATTATGTGGGTGGCCAACCTGCTGGTCATTTTTTTATTGATCTTTACTTTATTTAGAGTAGCAACTTGCATTGCTTTTAAGCCAAAAAATATTTCATTGGCCGATGTAATTCCTTCTTTTTTGATGGGTATCCGATATGATTTGCGATGGATTTCTTTTGTTTTATTACCCATCATTTTATTCAGTATGCTTCCACAGCTTTCGCCATTTTTTTCTTCCAAAAATAAAAAATGGTGGACCTGGTATCTGGCCATCGTTACATTTATCATGTTTGTTTTTTTTGCAGCTGGCTTTGGTAGTTTTTCATATAACAAAACACCGTTGGATGCCGGCGCAATGAATTTTACAGAGGACTTCAAAATATCCTGGAGGATGATGAAGCAGACCTATCCATTATTCTGGATGTTGCTGGGTCTTGTTGTTGCCGTTTTATTTTTTCGATGGATGTACCGTCGCAGCCACTGGCAGGTAATTACAAAAACAGAAGGGCTTGGAATACCTTACCGAAGAAAATATTTTTGTATCGGTGCTATTGTATTATTCGTATTTGCCTGGGGAAATTTTTCCTGGTCTCCATTAAGCAGGAATGACAGTTTTAAGTTTGATAACCGGTTTAAATCATATCTGGCTATAAATCCATTGCAAAATTTTTTCTCAACGTTGAAATTGAGAAATCCTCAATTCAATGAAAAAGCTGCAAAGGCGGCATTTCCAATTATGGCAGAATGGATGCAGTTGCCGGATAAGAATACTTTTTCGTTTCGAAGAGAAATTGGCCCAAGAAGTAATGCGTTTGAAAGTCGTCCAAATATTGTGCTTGTACAATGTGAATCGTATAGTATGTATAAAAGCAGCATGAGTGGTAATGTATTAAATGCTACACCTTATTTCGACTCAATTAGCAGAAATGGAATTTTCTTTGAACGATGTTTTGCGCCACATTTTTCTACAGCAAGAGCATTATTTGCCATTTTATCAGGCATCCCTGATGCACAACTTTTTAAATTTTCAAGCAGGAACCCTGAGGCTGTCAATCAAAATACAATCGTAGATTATTTTACAGATTATGAAAAGCATTATTTTCTTGGTGGGGATCCGGAATTTGGCAATTTTGAAGGATTGCTTAATAATATTGAAGGATTACAAAAACATACTGGAAAACGGAAAGGAATACCCGATGTAAATGTATGGGGAATTGGCGATAAAGATCTTTATCTGGAGGCAAATGAGGTGTTTCGAAAAAAAGACAAGCCATTTTTCGCATATATTCAAACTTCGGGTAATCACAGACCTTACAATCAAACTATACCAGCTAATGAAACTGATTTCGAAAAGAAATTTGTATCAGAAGAACAATTGAATAAATATGGTTTTGAGTCGCTGGATGAGTATAACTGTTTTCGCTATTCAGATTATTGTATACAGCAATTTTTAAAAGCGGCACAACAAGAAGCCTATTTCAACAATACTATTTTCATATTTGTTGGCGACCATGGTTTAGCCGGGAATGCAGAAGCAGTTTATCCACAGGTTTGGACAGATCAGCGACTTACTGATGAGCATGTGCCTTTATTATTTTATGCTCCCGGATTGTTAAATCCTCAAAGAAGATCAGAGGTGGTTTCGCAAATTGATATATTACCTACAATTGCAGGAATGCTTCATCAATCGTATGTAAATTCAACATTGGGTAGAGATCTTTTAGATCCTGACAAAAAAAATAATTATGCATTTGTGACAAATACCGCCGATATGATCGGTATGGTCTCTGATGATTTTTATTTCAGCAGAAATATAAATTCGGGGGAAGAGTCATTGAGTCCGCTGAATATAAATGCTTCAATGCTTTCTAAGCAGCAAAAGGATTCTGCAAAGAAAAAGCTATCTCAGTTTACAACTGCATATTTTGAAACGGCAAAATACCTGCTGGTAAATAATGCAAAGAATTAAGCAAGATTAAGTCAACGCATCTGTAGACCTTCCATCGCTGTACAATCGTTTTTCCTTATCTTCTATTACAGCTGTACTTTTTGTTGCAATAAGGATCAACCTTGGGGTTTTCCGAATATCATATTCGCCTAATTGATAATCGCCAAAAACCTCTTGTACTTGTAACCCCTGAAAACTTAGCATATCGGTGAAATCGCCTAATGAAAACTTAGCCACTTTCTCCGTGAATTCCAATGGTGCTTCAAGAATAGGATCATGCACCGTGATTTTTTTATAGAAATGTGTTTCATCATTCCATCGATGAATTTTATATAAAGTTTCATCCAATTGTTTAGATTCATTCTGTACCAGATGGTCTTCTGAATAATGGACATTGAGATAATCGATAATGAATTTACCACCCGGTTTTAAACTTTTTGCAATAGTTCTGATTGCATCATCATGCTCCCTTCTTGTTTTAAAATAACCAAAACTTGTAAAGAAGTTAAATGCATAGTGATAATAATTCCCCCAGAACGGTAATCGCATATCATGCACATAAAAATCTAAATGTTCGGATTCATATTGTTTAGCCTGCAGAATGCTATCGAATGAAATATCGATGCCCGTTACCTGAAATCCGAGAGAAGCCAATGTTTTACTATGCCTTCCTTTGCCACAGGCCACATCCAGCATGCGGCTACCGGGAGTGGGTTTAATATGCTCAATTAACTTTTTGATGAAAGCACTTGCTTCATTATCATCCCTGTCGAAATATAGTTTGTGATAAAATGGGGAATTGAACCAATCTTTATACCATGCCTTTTCTGCCATCTTACAAAAGTACGGATGCAGTTAAATATATAATTGATTTTGAAAAACGTATTTTTGCAGCCTTAAACCTTACAAGTGGCATTAATAAAGAGCATTTCAGGCATCAGAGGTACGATAGGAGGGAAACCAGGAGTAAACCTTACACCCATCGATATAGTAAAATTCAGCGCTGCTTATGGAAGCATTATTGCTGAAGGAAAAACAAAAACCAAAGTAGTAATTGGCCGTGACGGACGCATTAGCGGAGCTATGGTTCAAAACCTGGTTGTAAATACACTGATCGGATTAGGTATAGATGTAATTGACCTTGGATTGTCTACCACTCCAACCGTAGAAGTAGCAGTAAAAATGGAAAATGCTGATGGCGGTATTATTTTAACGGCCAGCCATAATCCCAAAGAATGGAACGCATTAAAATTATTGAATAGCGAAGGCGAATTTATTTCAGCTGAAATAGGATCAAAAGTACTGGAGCTGGCAGCTGATGAAAATTTTTCTTTTGTTGCTGTTGATAAACTCGGGAAAATAACTGTTGATGATAGTTATATGCAAAAGCATATTGATGCAATTGTAAAATATCCATTTGTCAATGCAAAAGCCATTGCCAAACAGGATTACAGAGTGGTTGTGGATGCAATTAATTCTACCGGCGCCACATTTGTCCCGGCCTTATTACATGCATTAGGTATAAATGATGTGATTGTCCTGAACGAAGAAGTAAATGGAAAATTTGCGCATAATCCTGAGCCATTGCCAGAGCATTTAACACAATTGAGCAATGAAGTAGTAAAGCAAAATGCTCATTTCGGAATTGCAGTTGATCCGGACGTGGACAGGCTTTGTTTTGTATGTGAAGATGGGAGTATGTTTGGCGAGGAATTTACATTAGTGGCAGTTGCGGATTATATGCTGGGTAAGATAAAAGGCAATACAGTTAGCAATATGAGCAGCACAAAGGCGTTGAAAGAAATTACATTAAAACATGGCGGCGAATATTTCCCATCTGCAGTAGGAGAGGTGAATGTGGTGAAGAAAATGAAAGAAGTAGATGCTGTAATTGGTGGAGAAGGAAACGGTGGCATTATCGTTCCCGATTTTCATTATGGAAGAGATGCACTGATTGGTATTGGTTTATTCTTAAGTCATCTGGCCAATCATAAGAACGGTATGAAATCATTCCGTAAACAATATCCTGATTATTTTATATCGAAAAACAAAATAGAGTTGAATAACGGCTTTGATGTAAAAGCCATTTTTGAAAAAATAAAAGACAAATACAAAAAATCGCCAATTAATACGGAAGATGGATTAAAGATTGAGATTGATAATGACTGGGTGCATCTCCGCACTTCCAATACAGAACCTAT
>JAHEMM010000003.1:0-39878 GCA_024643655.1 Chitinophagaceae bacterium
ATATAGAACCTTAAATCAATATTATTTGAACAACAATTTCTTATAATATATATTATGTTAAATAAGTGTTGCAAACAATAGACTCAAAAAAAAGGTACATATCCTTCTTTCGTGATTGGTAGTAAAGATTCTCTAGATTTCGAATAGCTTAAAAAAGAAAACCCCAACTTTTAATGTTGAGGTTTTGAAAAATTTAAATAGATGTTTAATTTTTTATTGTGGGTAGGGTTTTAATTGAATCATATAAGTCATTCCACTTTTTTTCCTGAGCTGTGTATTTTGCTACATCAGTAGCATTCCCTTTAGCTCTGATTCTATTGTATTGTGCAATTTCAGATAAAAAATTGGCTGCTTTTTTATACTGTTCTTTGTCTCTGATATCCAAACCATTTTTTTCTTTTGCTCTGGCTTCTAAAATTACTACTGCTTTTTCATATGGCTCTCTAGCACTTTCAAGTTGATTGCCATATGTTTTATCAAGCATATCTCTTTTGGCAATATCTTCTTTAGAAGCCATTGTTCCTGGTTTTGTATGATTTTTCATATCTGCGGCATGGGCAATTCTTGCTTCATTAGTTTTTACAGCTTTCGTATAAAAATGATCTCCAAGATATAAATATGGATTTTCAAAACCTGATTTTGCTGCGGCAGCCTTATTAAAAGCCGTAACCATTATTTTCTCTAATTCATCGACATTGGCGGGCATTACATGTCCTTTTTTATCTGAATTTAAAGTGTCATAAATGATTTCTCCCAATAATTGATTTGCTTTAAAATTAGTCGGATCTTCTGCTAACACTTCTTGGAGTGCTTTTGATTTATTTGCAAATCCTTCTGCCAGTCCAAAGGCAAAGTCTACCTTGTCATAAGTGAAAAACTCAATATCAGGATATGCTTCTGCTCCAATTTTTTTATACTTTTCAAAAAGCTCAATATTCTTGTTTGAAATATAATAACGTACAATATATTGATATATGTTGTCGTATCCCTCTCCGGTAACCTTAGCATCTATTAAGCGTAAATAATATTTTGCTGCCTCATCTTTTTTGTCATTTTTTTCAGCAGTAAATCCAGCCAGTGCTAACCCATTTGTGTCTAATGCAAAATTTACTGTTTTGGTTTTGATTAAATAATCTGATAATTCAATTATTGGTACAAATCTATTAAAGGCCTCTTTCCAATCCATTTTTATGTATTGCTTATATGCATAATTATATGAAGAAACATATAAGTAATAAGGAGCATTTTTATAGATAAGATCATCATTAAGCAGGCTTAAAGTAGCATCCATTTCTTTATATTTTTTAAATGCTTCCTCAGCTTCTTTAAGTAAGTTTTCACCTGCTGGTGAATTTGCTAATGAAGTATCTGCAGCAAGAAGACCGGCATAGATTCCAGTTTTAAGAAGATATGCTTCTGGTTTACTAGCATATTTTGCATTTGTAATAGCTTTATCAAATTCTGTTTTAGCTTTCTCAAATTGATTTATAGCAAAAAGATTTTTGACAGTTTCATACCGCTGAGCAGATACAAAGACAGTAGAAAAAATGATTGTAATTAAAAACAAGATTTTTTTCATTGCAGATTGATATTAATTATTAAAGTTTTATTCAGTATTACCCTCTGTAGATGCATTTTCATCCGCAGGAGTTGCGTTATTTTCGTCGATATTACTATTTTCTTCATCATCACTTTGGTCATCAATTTTGGTAATAGCAGCTATCTCATCTCCTTCATCGAGACGTATTACTTTTACTCCTTGCGTGGCTCTTCCTTGCTCACTTATACCGCTTACTCCCATTCGAATGGTTACACCACTTTTACAAGTAATCATAATGTCTTGCGTTTCTTCTACGCCTAAAAGACCTACTAATGTACCCGTTTTTTCAGTTACATTTATTGTTTTTACTCCTTTTCCACCTCTGTTCGTATATCTGTATTCATCAACCGGTGTCCGTTTACCATATCCTTTTTCACTTACTACCATTACTGTTTTGTTGGCATCGGTAACTGGATTAATACAAATCATACCAATTACCTCATCTTTTTCATCATCTACATAAATTCCGCCAACACCAATCGCTCCTCTACCGGTTGCTCTTACTTTTTCTTCTGAGAAGCGGATAGCTCTACCGCTTTTCACCGCCATCATTATTTCACAATTGCCATCTGTCATTTTTGCTTCTAACAATTCATCCCCTTCCACAATATTAATGGCATTTACACCTGTTTGTCTTGGACGACTGAAATCCTGTAAAGCTGTTTTCTTAATTATTCCCTTCTTTGTACAAAGAACTATATTATGAGAATTTACAAATTCCTCATCTTTTAGGTCTTTTACATCGAGGATAGCTCTGACTTTATCATCTGGAGGAAGTTGCATTAAATTTTGAATGGCTCTTCCTTTACTTGTCTTCTCCCCTTCTGGAATTTCATATACATTTAACCAATATACTCTTCCTTTTTCAGTAAAGAATAACATGGTATGATGGGTTGATGCTACAAATAAATGTTCAATATAATCTTCATCTCTTGTTTTTCCGCCCATTACTCCCCTGCCACCACGTCGTTGTGAACGGAATTCATCTGCAGGAGTTCTTTTAATATAGCCAAGATGAGATATTGTAATAACAACATCTTCTTCTTTAATAAGATCTTTAATTTTTACTTCATCATCCAGATAGGTGATCTCTGTCTTTCTCTCATCACCAAACTTCTCTTTGATTTCAATTAACTCTTTCTTTATGATATCAAATCGCATTCCTTCATTAGACAGAATCTCATTTAAATGAGCAATGAGTTTCATCAATTCGTCAAATTCTTCTTTGATCTTATTTCTTTCCATTCCGGTTAACCGCTGTAAACGAAGTTCCAGAATGGCTTTTGCTTGTATATCATCTAAACCCCAGCCTGCATTTATTAAATTTTCTTTTGCTATATCTGGTGTAGCAGACGAACGAATCAAAGCAATTACTTCATCCAGGTGATCAAGAGCAATTAGATAGCCCTTAAGAATATGTGCTCTTTTTTCAGCTTCTTTTAATTCATATTTTGTTCTACGAACCACCACTTCATGACGAAAATCTACAAATTCGCTAATAAGATCTTTCAAGTTCAGGGTTCTTGGCCTACCCCTAACTATCGCTACATTATTGATTCCATATGAAGTTTGCAAATCAGTCATTTTGTATAACTGATTCACTATTACATTTGCAATAGCATCCCTTTTAAGATCGATTACAACTCTTGTTCCTTCTTTATTATTTGATTCATTATTTACATGAGCAATCCCTTCAATAATTTTATTATTGACTAACTCGCCAATTTTATTGGTGAGTGCATCACGGTTAACTTGATAAGGAACTTCCGTTATAATTATTTGTTCCCTACCACTTGGCTTTGCTTCTACTGTTAATCTACCTCTTACTACTACCCTACCTCTTCCAAAATGAAATCCGGCTTTTACACCTTCCATTCCGAATATAATTCCTCCGGTAGGAAAATCAGGAGCTTTTACAAATTCTATTAACTCTTCTATTGAAATGTCTTTATTATCGATATATGCAATGCAGCCATCAATCACCTCTGATAGATTGTGTGGCATCATATTCGTCGCCATTCCTACGGCAATACCACTTGACCCATTTACCAGAAGCTGTGGTATTCTTGATGGTAAGACAGTGGGTTCTGTTTCAGAATCATCAAAGTTGTTTTGAAAATCTACAGTATCTTTTTCAATATCATCCAATAAATGTTCAGCTAATCTATCTAATCTCGCTTCCGTATAACGCATGGCTGCAGGACCATCTCCATCCTGGTTACCAAAGTTTCCCTGACTGTCAATCAACGTATACCGCATACTCCACTCTTGTGCCATTCGCACCATTGCATCATAAACAGACGTATCGCCATGTGGGTGATACTTACCTAAAACTTCTCCGACTATACGGGCTGATTTTTTATAAGGCTTGTTATAATGAATTCCCAATTCGTTCATTGCATATAAAACCCTTCGATGAACTGGTTTTAATCCGTCTCTTACATCTGGAAGAGCTCTGCCTACAATAACAGACATTGAATAATCAATGTATGCTGTCTTCATTTGCTCTTCAATGTTTACAGGAATTATACGGTCACTATCGTTTGTTTCCAGCGGATTTGAGTTGTCTGCCATTGTTTATTTTTCGTTCTGCTTTTTTATTGAAATGATGTGCCTCTTAAAGGAGAAATCTGCACTTTTTTGAGGTTCGCAAATTTAACTTTTTTAGGGTTTAAAACCTGATAAAATGTATTGTTTTTTAGTCCTTTTTATCCACTATTGTGGAATAGTTAAGTGATTGGATTTCAAGTATTTTTTTGCAATTTAGTTTACTTTCATTTTTTGGATAAATCGAACTAAATTTCGACTAATTGAAATAAAAAAATATGAAAACAATACTATTATTTGGTGCTGGTAAATCTGCAACTATACTTATTGACTATTTAATTAATAATGCAGTATCTGAAGATTGGCAAATAATAGTAATTGATGCCAATTTAAAATTGGCTGAATCCAAAATTGGAAATTCAAAAAGGGCAACTGCTTATTCATTTGATATAAATGATACAGATGAACGGGGTAAATATATTAACAAAGCAGATATTGTTATTTCAATGCTCCCGCCTTTTTTGCATATTGAAGTTGCAAAAGATTGTGTTAAGTATAAGAAAAATTTATTGACAGCGTCGTATGTAGATGATGCTACCAAAGGATTAAAAACAGATATTGAGAAAAGTAATTTGCTTTTTCTATATGAAATGGGACTTGATCCAGGTATCGATCATATGAGTGCCATGAAGATCATTGATGCAATTCATGCTAAAGGAGGAAAAGTAAGTTCTTTTCAATCACATTGCGGCGGATTAGTTGCACCTGAAAGCGATGATAACCCCTGGCATTTTAAAATAAGTTGGAATCCGAGGAATATTGTATTGGCCGGAAAGAGTGGAGCAATTTTTAAAGAGAATGGTGAAGAAAAAAGAATGGAGTATGAAGAATTGTTTTCATCAAGCCGGCAAGTTGAAATTCCCACGATTGGATTATTAAGCTGGTATCCTAACAGAGATTCACTTGGCTATACTTCACTTTATGGGTTAGAAGATGTACCAACTTTTATTCGTACTACATTACGTCATCCCGATTTTATGTATGGGTGGAAAAACATAATTGATTTAAAACTAATTGATGAAACAGTAAAATATGAAACAGATGGGAAAAGTTTACAGCAAGTTTTTAAAGAACATTTGGATAAAAATGATTTCAGCGGATGGCTGAACCAACACTTACCTGAGAGATTGGCTGAATCAAAAGGAATGATAGAAAACCTGAAAGATTTAAAAGATGCCGAGAAAACCAATACGGTTGAAATGTTAGCTTACAAAATGGGGCAGACAAATCTTATTTTAAAACAACTGTTCTTTTTGGGTTTGGATGATGCTCAAACAGAGTTAAACAAAGGATTGTGTAGTGCTGCAGATATCTTGCAATTTGCTGTAGAGAAAAAAATGGCATTAAAGCCTGATGATAAGGATATGATTGTAATGCTTCACCAAATAGAATATGATTTAAATGGCAAGAAAGCTGTTATCAACAGTTCAATGGTTGTAAAAGGTGAAAACAGCAAGCGTACAGCTATGGCAAAAACAGTTGGCTTGCCATTAGGTATTGCGACAAAATTAATTTTGAATGGGACGATACGACTTTCCGGTTTACAAATCCCGACTTTAAAAGAAATTTATGAGCCGGTTTTAAAAGAATTAGAATCATATGGTGTTCAATTCATAGAGGAATTTTAAATTTTGGGATTAAATAAAAATTTAATTGATGAAAATAAAAATTTCAATTGCAGAAGCGATAGAAGAGTTAAAAAAGGAAGCCAAGCAAAAATTTACAACTGTTTTGCAACATGGCACGTTGAAAGTGGAGTATTATAAGCCAGAAAAAGTTGATTTGCAAAAACCACATTCTCAAGATGAATTATATATAATAGCTAGTGGATCAAGTGTTTTTATTAGAGGGGATGAAAAGGTTTCCTGTCAAACAAATGATGTATTATTTGTTCCAGCTGGTATAGAACATCGCTTTGAAGATTTTACAAATGATTTTGCTACCTGGGTCATCTTTTATGGAGTTGAAGGCGGTGAAAATTAACCAACCAATAATTTTCTTAAGTCCTCCACTCCTTCGGTTGCCGGTTTTTCAATTAAAATTAAATTTTTCATTGGTGAAGTATAAGGTATCTTTTTGTCTATTATATATTTCGGCGTTTCTGGAGAAACATAATTGACTAAGCCTGCTGCAGGATACACCGCCAATGAAGTTCCTACTACCACAAAAATATCTGCACTATAAACAACTTCAATAGCTTTATCCATCATCACTACCGGCTCGCCAAACCAAACAATGAACGGTCGAAGTTGATTGCCATCTGATGCTTTGTCTCCTAATAGTATTTCTCCTCTTATTGCTGAAATCAATTTATTATTTCTATCACTATGCATCTTAAATATTTCGCCATGCAAATGCAGCACTTTTGTCGATCCTGCTCTTTCATGTAAATCGTCAATATTTTGTGTGATGACAGTTACTTCAAAATCGTTTTCCAATGCTGCCAATCCAATATGAGCTGCATTAGGTTTTGCTTCAGCAACACTTCTTCTTCTTTCGTTATAAAAGTTCAAAACAAGTTGAGGGTCTTTTTCCCAGGCTTCAGGAGTTGCTACATCATGTACATTATATCCTTCCCATAACCCATCACTATCTCTAAAAGTTCTTAAGCCACTTTCTGCACTTACGCCGGCACCAGACAAAATAACAAGTTTCTTTTTTGACATATAGTTTAAGAATTACTTTTCTCCAGCCATTGCCATTACAATTTTCCATTCAGCATCACTTACAGGTTGTAGTGATAAGCGGCTAATGCGTACCAAAGCCATTTCTGCTAATTTTTTTTCTTTTTTTATGGCGTCAAGTGATACGGGTTTCATCAATTTTCTCACTGACTTCAAATCAACAGCTACCCAGCGATCATCATCTGTTGTTGGATCAGGATATGCTTCTTTTATAACTTTGGCAATACCAACAATTTCTACTCCTTCATTACTATGGTAAAAAAAAACTTCGTCCCCTTTCTTCATGTTTCTCATATGAATTCTTGCTGCATAATTTCTAATGCCACTCCAGCAGGTTTGTTTTTCTTTTACAAGGTCATCCCAACTATATACAGAAGGTTCAGATTTAGCAAGCCAATAAGCCATACAATTAATATTAAAAGTGTTCAGAAAGATTTGTTTTAAATATACTTTTCAATTGAGTAAAAATAAATGTTTTTAGCAAACTGAATTCTTTAAAATCAATCGGACTAAGGCCCGTTTACTGTATTTGCCCCTGCCAATTTAGCATTTGAATTTCTACCCGCAGGTTACAATCACTATTAAAGACGTAATCAAAGTAATGGAGTAATACATGTAATTGATCATGTGATTATTCCAAAATAATTTCTTTTTTATAAAATTAAACCCTGTGAGAATTTTAAAGCCGGTTTCTAAAACGAAACTGGCTTTAATAATTAATAGCCTGAAGCCAGCACATCTGCAATGTGCATGGTTTTCAATTTATATCCTTTAGTATTGATATAACCTTGTAAATGCATCAGACATGAAAGATCTGTGGAGATTAAATAATCAGCATCAGTTGCTAAAGCATTGTCTATTTTTTGCTCTCCCATGGCAACAGAAATAGCTTCAAATTTTACAGCAAAAGTTCCACCAAATCCGCAACAAGTTTCCACCTCATTCATTTCAACCAACTCTAAACCCTTAACATTCGACAGCAAAATCCTTGGCTCCTCTTTTATTTTACATTCTCTTAGTGCTGCACAGGAATCATGATAAGTTGCCTTGCCATTTAATACTGCACCTACATTTTCTACTTTTTGAATGTCGATCAGGAATTCAGAAAACTCAAATATTTTTTTGCTTAAATCTTTTACTTCATTATGAACTGATGAATTCTCAAAAAGTTTGGTGTAATAGTTTTTTACAAAACCTGCACAACTTGCACTCGGTGTCACTATACAATCAGCATCACCAAAGTCTTTTATGAATTTGCTACATACAGCTTTTGCTTCATCCCAAAACCCGGCATTAAAGGCCGGTTGACCGCAGCATGTTTGTGATGTATTATAACTAACGGTACATCCAGCTTTCTCCAACACTTTTATCATATTGAAAGCAGTATCAGGATACAACTGATCAACAAAACATGGTATGAATAATTGAACGTTCAATTTTATTTGCTTTTTGTTGGATTGTTAAGTGCAATCATCTTTATTGCAGTTATGGCAGCTTCTTCTCCTTTATGTCCATGCTTGCCACCAACTCTTTCAATAGCTTGTAGCTCATTGTTGACAGTAAGAACACCAAATATTGTTGGTACAGGTAAACTTAGATTTAATTGTACTACACCATCGGTAATTGCTTTACACACATACTCAAAATGCGGCGTATCTCCTTTTATTACGCATCCTAATGCGATAAATGCATCGGCCTTATTTTTTTTAGTAGCTGTGTTATAATAGTTTTTAATGGCAAATGGTATTTCAAATGCACCAGGAACAGTAACAACAATGATCTTTTTTAAACCAACCTTTTCCAGCTCAGCAATACAACCTCTTTCTAGTTGATCAACAATTGATGCATTCCACTCGGTTTTAACCAAAACAATACAGGCATCCTTTTTTAGAATGCCTGTATCTATATTTAATAAGTTGCTATCTTTTATTTCAGCCATAATTATTTTTCTGTGCTATATACACCCATTTGGGCAAGATAATTATCTGCATCTCTTGCTTGCTCTGTTCTTGGAAACTTTTCCTTTATTTCCTTATACAATTCAATAGCACTTTTATTGTCATTCAAACTGCGTTGTGCAAGATAAGCTGCCATAAATAAGGCTTCTGCTGAGTTGGTTGCATCGCTTTCAAAATGATGTCCAGCTTTTTTATAGTATTCTACGGCTTCTTTATTCTTTCCCAAATCACCATAAGCATCTCCCATTAGTTTGTAGGCTCTTGCTTGTATTTGTTTAGCACTGGTGCTGAATTTTTTTAATTGATCAATAGCTTTCTGATTTTCATTTAACTTAATAAAGCAATCACCAGCATAAAAACGGGCAAGATTTCCTGCTTTTGTGCCGCCATATTTATCAATAACTTTCAGAAAACCCCAATTTTGACCATCACCGTTTAAAGCTAACAAAACAGAATCTTGACGATAATAGTCTTCTGCTTTAAAAATTACTTCCGCTGCTTTGGTTTCCTTTGGCTTAACAAAATAGTTTTGATAAATATACCAGCCTCCAACTAATAAGATGATAGCAACAGATACAATCATCAATGGTTTATTATATTTTTCCCAAAAGTCTTTAGCTTTTGCCACGATTACTTCACCTGAATCTACATCCTGCACATTTTTCTTGTCTGCCATTGTTTTATTTTTTGTCTTGTTTTTATTTTATTAATCAACGATAAATGGATAATGCTGATCCATGTAAACATCTTTCAGTACTTCATCATCATTTGGCCAAGGGCTTTCTTCAGCAAACTTTACTGATTCATCCACAATAGCATCTACTCTTTTATTTATTAAGTCAATTTCGTCTTGTGTTGCAAATTTATTATCCAGTATTGTTTTTAAAACCATATGAATCGGGTCTTTGCTCTTGTAAACGTCCACTTCTTCTTTAGTTCTATATTTTTGTGGATCGCTGATTGAGTGACCTTTATAACGATATGTTTTAATTTCTAATAAAGTAGGTCCGCCTTTTTCCCGAGCTCTTTTAACTGCTCTGGCTACACCTTCATGTACAGTTTCTGGGCTCATACCATCAATAGTATCTGCTGGCATTTCATATGCATCTGCCAGTTTATAAATATCTACTACGTTTGAAGTACGTTCGATAGAAGTACCCATAGCGTAGTTATTATTCTCACATATAAATATTACTGGCAATTTCCACAACATCGCCAGATTGAATGTTTCATGCAACATACCTTGTCTTGCAGCTCCATCACCAAAATAGCAAAGTACTATATTGTCAGTATCACGGTATTTTTCAGCAAATGCTAGTCCTGCTCCTGTACCTATTTGGGCGCCAACTATTCCATGTCCGCCATAAAAGCCAACATCTTTACCAAAAAAGTGCATACTGCCGCCTTTACCTTTTGCGCAACCAGTTGCTTTTCCATATAACTCTGCCATACAACTATTCACTGATACGCCTTTAGCAATTGCTAATCCATGATCACGGTAAGCTGTGATCATCATATCTTCTGGCCTGGTAGCAGTTATACAACCTGCAGCTATAGCTTCCTGCCCAATATAAGCATGGAAAAACCCACGGATTTTACCTTCCATTTTATACTTCTCTTCCGCCATTAATTCAAACTGACGAATCAGTTGCATTAATTCGTACCAATAGAGATAAGTATCTTTTGAAAATTTAGTGGCCACAAGCTAATAATTTAATGTCAATTTATACCCATTTACGGGACGCAAAAATAAGGGGAAAAAATGGAATTTGTAGGCCTGAAAAATATCTTTCTGAAAGGATAAGTGTGCTGATTAAGAACAACATAGAAATGTTCTACTTTTGCGCATGGCCAATCGGATTACCCGTCGTCGACTTCGCAAAGCATTTCTCCGTTTGAAAAGGCTTCCTGGCGGCTTCAATTTCATTAAATATTCAGCAAATAAAGCATATGGTTTTTGGCTGCGATTGATCAAAAGCACCAAAGTCCCTCACCCCTCTTCTATCATGTTGGAAGTGACGAATCAGTGTAATTTGGCCTGTATTACCTGTCCCAGAGAATATGCTTATGGTGAGCAGATGGCCAAAGGTTTTATGGATATGGCAAAAATGAAAAAAGTGGTAGATGAAGCATTCCCATATGTTGATTCGATCGGCTTAACTGGTTTGGGCGAAACGTTCATGTATAAGAATCTTCCCGAAATTGTTGATTATATACGTTCAAAAAACAAAGGCATTATTATCAGCGTATCTACCAATGCTCATTTACCAATTAGTATAAAAATGGCAGAGGAGTTGGCAGATAAATTAGATACGATACAGGTTTCTATTGATGGAATTGGAAAAGTGTATGAGACTGTGAGATTAAAAAGTGACTATACTTTCTTTTATGAAAATATGTTACAAACGATTGAAGTTTGCCGAGGAAAAAGAACCAGTGTTATGTTCAACTTTGTAGCCATTAAAGAAAATTATCAGGACATGGCTGAAGTAGTTGAACTGGCTGGCAAACTTGGCGTAAAATATGTCAACATTACTCCTTTTAATGTGGCTTCAGTAACTATTTATGATAAAACCTATTACGATTTTTTTCAAACTAAAGAATTCAAATCGGAATTGAAACGAGCAAAAGCGATGGCGAAGAATTTTCCAGAGATTGAATTTACAACCTGGGATATCGAAGCACCGAAAGGATTTAGAAAATGTGATTTGGTATGGTCGCATTTTTATGTTTCCTGGGATGGATATGCAACGCCTTGTTGTGCCAAACCTTTTCCAAAAGAATTAAATTTCGGAAGCATTTTTGATGATGGATTGATGAAATGTTTGAATAACAAAGACTATCGCCATTTCCGTGCTATGTGGTATAAAAACGAACCACCAGCATTTTGCAAAAATTGCCATGTGATCGATCTTGATCCTGTTCTATTAGATTAATGACACAGCATGTTGCAAATTCATTCCATATCATTAATACAATTCAAGAACTATAAGAACCGTTCGTTTGATTTTACTAATCGGATTGTTGGTATTTGTGGCAACAATGGTGTAGGGAAAACAAATTTGCTTGATGCTATTCATTACCTGTGTTTTACTAAAAGCTATTTTACAAGAGTAGATGCTATTAATGTGTTACATGGCAATGCCGGGTTTAGAATTGAAGGAAATTTTGAGTTATTTGATAACAAAGAAAAAGCCGTTTGTATTTTGAGGGAAACTGGTAAAAAGGAGTTTTCAGTCAGTGATAATCAATATGATAAATTTTCACAACATATTGGCCGGTATCCTTGTGTAGTTATTGCACCAGATGATGCTGAATTGATAACTGGTGATAGTAAAGCAAGAAGGACATTTCTTGATTCATTACTTTGCCAATTGGATAGTGAATACCTGCAACATTTAATTGTGTATAAGAAAATTTTGGAGCAACGAAATTCTTTATTGAAATCATTTACAGAAACAGGAAGTAAAGATTTTTCTTTGTTGGATGTTTTAGACGAACAACTTGAAAAACCAGGCGATTATATTTTTAATAAACGAAAAGAGTTCCTGATCCATTATTTGCCAATCGTAAAACATCTCTACTCTGAAATTGCTAACAAAGAAGAAAACGTGTCTCTGTTTTACGAAAGTGAATTGATTCAAGCTCGATTTGCAGAACTATTAAAACTCAACCGTCAAAAAGATTGCTTTGCTCAAAGAACTACTTCTGGTGTACATCGGGATGAGCTGGAAATTAATCTAGGTAATCAACCATTCAAATCAATTGCATCACAAGGTCAACGTAAGAGTTTATTATTTGCTTTAAAGCTTGCAGAATTGGATGTGTTGAGAAAAGAAAAAAAGTTTGCCCCTCTTCTTTTACTGGATGATGTATTTGAAAAATTAGACGAAGACCGAATCAGTAATTTATTGAAAAAAGTTTGTGTAGAAAATGAAGGGCAGGTTTTTATAACAGATACGAACCCTGAACGATTAAAGCAGCATTTAAATGATTTAGGAATAGATTTTCAACTTTTCAATATATAACTAAACAAAAAATTATCTTTACATCATGGGTGAATATTCTCTTGGCGATGCAATGAAAAAATTTCTGGATGGTAGCCGGATCAAAGGCGGCATACAGGCATTGCAGATTCAAGATGTGTGGGAAGACATTATGGGGAAAACAGTAGCCCGATACACTGATAAACTCCAGATTATAGGGGATAAATTATTCATCACTACGCATGTTGCCCCGCTGAAACATGAATTAATGTATCAGAAAGAAAAAATCAAACAAAGGGTCAATGAAGCATTGAAGCAGAAAGTAGTGAATGAAGTGATTATTCAGTAAAATACTATCTATTCAATATTTATATGATGATAGACTATGAATTTTGCGAAGTATTAGAATACCGTATTTCAGAATCTTTATCAAACTCCGAAAACATTGAAATGAGAAGATGTTGGTGCGATGGGGTATTTGTACCAGAAATGCAAGATGTTTTTTCAATTACAAGGCTAAATAACATTAAAACAAAGGCATGGATTGATGAAGGAAAAATAAAGGGAGAAGAAAGAGGACAATTTGAATATGAATTAATAATTAAGCTTGGTGAAAAATCTGTTCATAATTTTAAGAAAGACTTGTCTCTAAATGAATGTATTTCGAAAAGCAAAACTGATGATTGGATTTTAATTGACATAAAACAAAAAATAGTTGAAATTCAACTTGATTAATATACTATTCCACTCTCACACTCGAATCAACAACACCATACAAAATATCTGCCAGTATATTTATAAGTATAAAAAAAGTAGCCGCCACTTAAACAAAGTTTCATGAGAATGTCTTGCCGGACTTGATCCGGCATCTTTCTCTAGTCATACTTTATTTAATAAAAACTCTATTCGTAGTATAAAATTTTTTGTAAAAGATACCGGGTCAAGCCCGGTATGACTTTCGGTGTTATTCTACCCTCACCCTCGGATCAACAACTCCATAAAGAATATCAGCCAGAATGTTTATCAGAATAAAAAAAGTAGCCGCAATTAAAACTGAACCCATTACAACCGGGTAGTCCAATTTTTCAAGGGCATCCACTGTTACTTTTCCAATTCCCTGCCAGCCAAAAATATATTCTACAAAGAATGCTCCGGCCAATAATTCTGCAAACCAACCGGTGATTGCTGTTATAACTGGATTCAATGCATTACGTAAACCATGTTTCCATATTACTTGACTTTTACTTAAACCTTTTGCATAAGCTGTACGGATATAATCCTGATCCAGCACATCGAGCATAGCACTTCTTGTCAATTGTGTGATAATCGCCAGTGGCCGGATACCCAATGTTATTGCAGGAAGAATTAAGTTTTGCATTGTAAGCCTTTTATTGCCATCATCATCAATTACAAACCAGCTTCCGGCTATATGCAATCCCGTCCAATCACTAAGTACAAATCCAAATAAATAGGCAATAATAATTCCCATAAAAAAAGAGGGTGCCGAAATGCCTACTATACTTGAAAAAATAGCAGACGTATCCAACCATGTATTTTGTTTGACTGCCGCCATTACACCCAATGGAATTCCTATGAGCACTGCGATAAACATGGCTGCAAAAGCCAACATTAATGTTCCGGGCAATGCCTGCATTAAAACATTCCAGACAGGTCGCTTGGTTTGATACGATGTTCGGAGATAGGGAACTTTAATGCCAATCTTTGTTTCTTTTCCAACAAAAAAACCATCCAATTTCTTCTTTTCAATTTCAGTTTTGCTATGAATACAGATCGGTGAAACATCATTCAGGTAATAAATAAATTGTTTCCATTTTGGCTGATCGAGGTATAATTCTTTTTTGATATTAGCTTGTGTCGTAGAGTCGCCAGATTGCCCCATCACCAATCTGGAGGGATCTCCAAAACCCTGAAATAAAAAAAATACCAACACTACCACTCCTACCAGCACCAAAAGGCCATATAAAGATTTTTTGATGATGAATTTTATCATAAATATTTGTGCTCGTTATTAGTTTGTATTACCCAGACTATCTGCTGCACTATTTAACAAAGTATCAATTTTTACTTCTTCTTTTTTAGGGAGTGCCGGATAGCTTTCCAGTTTTTTTAACGCAGCAGTAAAACCATGATGGCTCCATTTATCAATAATGGTTCCTTTTGCTAATACATATAAATTAGGGCTTACTCTGGCTGCAGTTCTTACGGCAGTAAAATCACAACTAAATATTTGTATCCCAGCAAATGAAGTATTGGCAATCTCTTTTGCAACAATATCTGTGCGGCTTGTTACAAGATAAATAGGAATGTTTTTTTCTTTTGCAGTTGCAAAAATTTTAGCAAATTTATTCTCCCATTTATTAACCGGAATTGAAAAATTCTCAATAAATAATAAAATTGCATTTTCTTGGTTCAAAACAATTTCAGTAGAATCGATTTTACTTTCACCTGATAATGCAAAACCTTTTATCGGAGGTTCATTATTACTACCTTTTCTTATCACCTTATCATAGCGTTTAATCAGTTTATAGGGAGGTACTTTAAAATCTGCTGGGAATTCAGTTGCTGTAAATTCAACAGTCTGACCGTTTTTATCATAAACAAAAGTGATAACAGTGCTATCTGGAATAGCATTGGCAGGCATTTTCATTTTCTCTGCTATATTGTTCCCTTTTTTGAAAGGCATACAATCAACCACTGGCATATATGTCAATGTGTACCATTGAAAACCAAAAGATAGAACAGTAATACCCAGCATTTTAATTGTGGTCAATGTTTTGGAAAGAAATGGTTTGATATGCTTTTGCTGCCAAAATAAAAAACCGATCAAAATCGTAAGGACAACATCTTTTAAAAATGATGTTTTTGAACTGATAGGCAGACAATCTCCAAAACATCCGCAATTTCTGGGCATACCTGTCATGTAAGTATAACCGGTAAGGAAAGTGAAAAAGACAATTAGTAATAATAATAACCAGTTAAATAGTTTTATGCGCCAGCCCAATAATAATGCAAAGCCTGCAATTATTTCAAAGGCATTCATCATCACTGACATAAATAATGACCATGAATTGAATTGATGTAAATTCCAGATCTCAAAAAACTCCTGCATTTTATAGCTTAATCCAAGTGGATCGTTAGCTTTTACTAGGCCTGAGAAAATGAAAAGTAATCCAACGATGATTCTAATAATGGTTACAATAAATTTCATATTACATCAATATTAATGCGAATACAGCGTAATTAACAATGTCTAAATAATTGGCATCTACGCCTTCACTCATTATGGTTTTGCCGTCATTATTTAATATCTGTCGGATGCGTTGCAGCTTCATCAGTATAAGATCTACAAAGCTTTCCTGACTCATACTTCGCCATGCTTCACCATAATCATGGTTCTTATTTTCCATCAAACTTTTTGCAATAGCTACATTTTTATCAAATAACTGTGACACTTCATCAATCTTCATTTCTTCAGGGGCATCATCAGGTAATTCAAGTTGTATTAAACCGATTATAGCATAATTGATTATTCCTTTAAACTCTCCAGAAACATCATCCAATATTTTCTGTTCTTTCTTTTCCTGTATAGTACGGATTCTCTGGGCCTTGATAAATATCTGGTCTACGATAGAAATGGTTCTCAGAACCCTCCAGGCTGTTCCATAATCTTTCGATTTTTTTAAAAAAATTTCCTTGCAAGAAGTAATAGCTTTGTCGTATTGATTATTCGTGTTGGTCATTTATTTTTATAGCTGCTTTATCATCAAAAATAACGAACTAAGACTAATGTTTACACTGAATTGTAAAGGAAGATTGCTGATTATTGATAAACCCATTGTTATGGGTATAATAAATGTTACACCAGATTCATTTTACGGTGGAAGCCGCCAGCAAAATATAGGAGCAGCGTTGGCGCAGGCTGAGAAAATGTTAAAAGAAGGTGCTACGATTTTGGATATTGGTGGTCAAAGCACCAGGCCAGGAAGTGAAAAGCTTACAATTGAAGATGAGTTAAAACGAGTTCTTCCAGCCATTGAAGCTATTCATGCAAACTTTTCTGAAGCCTTTTTATCCGTTGATACATACTTTTCTTCTGTAGCAAAAGAAGCAGTTGCGGCCGGGGCTTCAATTGTTAATGATATTTCTGCAGGAAGTATCGATGATAAAATGATTGAAACAGTAGCTACTTTGAATGTGCCATATGTACTAATGCATATGAAAGGCACACCACAAACGATGCAAAAAGAACCATATTATGAGGATGTGACGAAAGATATTCTGGACTTTTTTATTCAAAAAATACCATTTATTCACAAATCAGGTATTAAAGATATTATTGTAGATCCCGGTTTTGGATTTGGGAAAACAAAAGCTCATAATTTTCAACTGCTTCGTCAACTTTCTGTATTTGAAATATTAAAATGTCCTATACTGTTAGGTATTTCCAGAAAGTCATTTATCTATAAAACGTTAGGAGTACAAGTAGAAGAATCATTAAATGGCACAACGGCCTTACATGGAGTTGGATTATTAAATGGCGCATCAATATTACGAGTTCATGATGTTAGAGAAGCGGTAGAAGTAATAAATCTTATTACGAATTACAAACATGTTTAAATAGAAAAAGGCTTCGCAAAGTTGCGAAACCTCTTTCTCATGACATTGTAATCGTTACCTTAATCACTGTAAAAACAGTCAGGAGAAACTAAAATAAATCAATTACTGTTAACTTCATTAAATCTATAAGAATATCTATTAAAATAATTATTCAATCAGGTAAACCTATATCAAAAAAATACCTGTCTAAGAATAGACAGGTATTTTTAATTTGTTTGATTACTTATTTAGGTTATTGAGGTTGCCCTGGTTGCATTGGTGGTGCCGAAGGGGCTTTTTCTTTAATATCAAGCACTACAACATCAAAAACTAAATGTTCGTAAGGTTTGATTCCTGATTGAGGATTTGGTTGCGAACCATAACCTAATAAGGAAGGGATATATATATTAACATGGGCTCCTTTTTTTAAGTTTAGCACTCCCAAATCAACGCCTTTTATCATTTCTCTATTACCAACTGTAAATCTTAGGGGTTCCAGATGTCCAAATGTTGAATCTGTATTACTATCAAATTTAAAACCTCCAAAAGTTTTTCCAGTATAGCTCAAAGAAACATAGTTCCCTTCAACGATTGGATTTCCTGTTCCAGCTTCGATTGTTTCTATAAATACGCCAGTTTCAGTTTTCTGAGCATTGATTTTGTTTTCCTTTATATAGTTTGCAACAAGTTCAACTTCTTTAATTGCCCAAGCTTTATTCATTTCTTCTTCATCTACTCTTGCTAAAGAATCAGAGGTAAAAACATCAAGTATCTTCATTTTTATTCCAATCTTATCGCCTTTTTTATACTTACCACTTACAAAATCAGGATGTTGCGGATTTCTTTTAATAAATGTATCCATCATTTGAGTTGCAATAACACTATCTCCCTTTTTAAATTTCGTCCATATTTCAGAAAGATCATAAGGAACAGATTGCCCTGTTACAGGAATATAAACAGGTAAACTATTTGTAGTAGTAAACTCAACACTATCATTAAAAGTTCTTGTAAATTGTACTTTAATAATATTTCCATCGAAAACTTTCTGGGTATCGTTACTAGTACTGATAATTTTATATGGCATTCCACCAGGTGTTTTCTTATAAGTTGCTTGTCCGCAACTAGCTACAATACCGCCGATAAATACTATCAGCACCAAATTTTTAAAATTCATTGTTATTTTTTTTATTTTAATAGATCGTTGTTTTCAATCATTGCTTTTTTAAATTCTTCTACTGTTTTTTCAAGAGAGCTACGACTACTGCCACCTGATGCATTATAATGTCCTCCTCCTTCAAAATACTTGCGGGCAAAAGTATTACAATCAAACTCACCTTTGCTTCGGAAACTCCATTTTCTTTCTTCCTCCCGGTCTATAACAAGTGCTACCAGTTTTATACCCTGAATACTTAATGGATAATTAACTAAGCCTTCTGTATCGCCTGTTTTTATGTTGTACTTTAGAATATCTGATTTAGGAATTGCTATCAAAGCAGTATTGTATTCATAAAAAACTTCCATTCTGTTTAACAGCACATTTCCTGTAAAGCGAAGTCGGTTTTCCAAAAAATTATCAAACAGTTTATCATGAACTTTTCCATGATCCAACCCTCTTGTTTTCAAGTCTGCAACCAATAAATGAACTCCTGCATGCGTTGATGAAAAGCGGAAAGAGCCAGTATCTGCTACCACACCTGCATAAATGCATTCGCTTATTTCAGTATTAATTATACTTGCATTTCCTGAATCAACAATAAAATCATAAATCATCTCACAAGTAGAACTTTTCGATGTATCACTTATTCCATAATTGAATGAAGGTGTATCAGGTTCTTGATGATGATCAATAAGAATTTTTGTACAAGAAATCGATTTCAATTTATCTGTCATCGTTTTTGTTCGATGAAAAATATTGAAATCCAGACAAAACACCCAGTCTGTTTCATCCAGGATAAGGTCTGCTTTATTCTTATTTTTTTCATAATCCAACACCTCTTTCGTACCTGGCATCCAATCTACCCATCCAGCCCAATTGGTAGGTGAAATAACAGTAGCAGAATGCCCCAATGCAGAAAGGAAATGAAATAAAGCTAAGGCAGACCCCATTGCATCTGCATCTGGTTTCTGATGCATAGTAATTACTACTTTGCGAGGCTCAATTAATAATGGAAATATTTCTCTTATAGCTTTCATAAAAACGGCTGCGAAGATAGGTGATTGTCGTTTGTTTTGTAAAATGTTATAATCATAAATTATTACCCTTGTTTATTTAGTTTAAAACCTTCTATAACAAAACCGAAACTTTCAATACCTTTGCTACCCTTAAAATAAATTAAAGAATAATGAGTAATCGTACATTCACAATGATCAAACCCGATGCCTTCAAGAATGGGCATGCAGGAGCTATTTTAGACCGCATCCTTCAGGAAGGTTATAATATTAAAGCATTAAAAATGACTAAACTTACTCCAGAAAAAGCTGGGGAGTTTTATGCAGTACATAAGGAAAGACCTTTTTATGGCGAACTGGTTTCTTTTATGTGCGAAGGGCCAATTATAGCTGCAATTCTTGAAAAGGATAATGCAGTAGAAGATTTTAGAAAGTTAATTGGAGCTACCGATCCTGCTAAAGCCGAGGCAAATACGATCCGTAAATTGTATGCAGCATCTGTTGGCGAAAATGCAGTTCATGGAAGTGATAGTGACGAAAATGCAAAAATCGAAGGCGACTTTATGTTCTCTATGCTTGAGCAATTTTAAACATAATATTGATCACTAAAAAAAATCCTGCTAAGTTCAATCGTAGCAGGATTTTATATTTTATAGTTTAAATCCTATTTTGATTTAGACTTCGACTTCACTTTTTCGCCTTTTTTCACCAGTTTGAAGTAAGTTGCCTGAAACCTTCCATCCACAATCTCACCTTGTACTTTCACTTTTCTGATTGCTTCACAAAAACCATCTTCAGCATGCGCATCACCATGGTCATCAATTTTAGTTCCATCTACAAAATAAGCTTTACCATCAATTCTAACAGCCAGGTCACATCCAGGTTGATTTTTTAATTTGAAATTACACTGACCACAAGAGGCTTCTACAACCAGTACTTTTTTTGCAGGGTCAGGTTGATTCGTTTCCGAACGGGTATTCTGAGCATCCATTTGAGTGGCTAAAAAAAACGAAGCGGATAAGATTAATATTTTCATACTGTTTTTAATTTATGCTAAATTAAAAATTTATATCCAGTAATTTATAAATAGAACCGGAAGCCCAGAATTAAGGTAAAACGATCAAAAAAGCATACCTTTGAAAGGATTTGTAAAGAAATAGGCCTTTTAAATCAGCCGTTTTTCGTACTAATCATTTTTATAAGAACATTTTTTAATTAAACCCCGAATACAGTTTATGGCAGAAACCTGGAACAAAAAAGAAAGAGAAAAGAAAAAAAGACAAAACAAAAAAGAAAAAGCAGAAAAAAAAGCTGAACGCAAGGAGAATGCCAAATCTGGGCAAAGTCTTGATGATATGATGGCGTATATTGACGAGAATGGAAATCTTTCTTCGGTACCACCCGATCCCAGGAAAAAAGTAACTGTTAAACTGGAAGATATTGAAATTGGTGTTCCAAAACATGAACCTATCAACCCTGAGGATCTTATCAGGACTGGTGTAATAACTCACTTTAATCATGAAAAAGGGTATGGATTTATTAAAGATCTAGAATCACAAGAAAGTGTTTTTGTTCATATCAATTCATTAAAAGAACCTGTAAACGAAAGCAACAAAGTAACTTTTGAAGTTGAAATGGGGCCTAAAGGTGCCAATGCAATTAACGTTCAATTAGTGAAATAATTTAAAAGTCGTTATTTAGAGCAAAGACAGGTTTGCGGTACATCCATTGACCACCTGTAAAATCCGGAAATTCCACCGTTTCATTTCCCAAAGCAATTGATTGCTCACTTAAAGGAGTGATAGCACTCCAGGCGGCTGCGTCATATACATCCATCGGTGTAGGTATATTCCTTTTAACTGATTCAATAAAAGCATGAACAACATAAAAATCCATTCCACCGTGCCCAGAACCTTCAGCTTCTTTACTCCATCTTTCCCATAGTGGGTGATCATATTTTGTCAGCCACTCTTTAGCATCATCCCATCTATGTGCTTTTGAAGATTTTCCTTCGATATAAATTCCATTGTTTACATCCATCCAGATACCATTGGTTCCTTGTACCCTAAAACCTAATGAATAAGGTCTTGGTAAATTAGTATCATGCTGTAACAAAATAGATTCTCCATTTGCACAACTAATAGAAGTTGTTACTACATCGCCTAATTTAAAGTTGATTTTTGCATTCGGATGGGTTTCTCCACAAGTATTAATAATGTGATTATGTAATCCTCTTGCTTTGGTTGAAAAAGAACAAAGATTAAGGAATCGGTTTCCTCTGTTGATGTTAATATAATTTGCGATTGGGCCTATACCATGTGTTGGATAAAGATCACCATTTCGATGTATTGAATGTTCTGTTCTCCATTTTGCTTCAGTCCATCCCTTCTCTCCCATTTCACATCCACCTCCATAACCTTTTATTCCATCATTAAACTTTACTTCCCGTAAGTCATGCTGATACCCTCCCTGTAAGTGAATCATTTCTCCGAATAAACCCTGTCGAACCATATTCAAAACAGCCATTACATCTCTACGGTAACAAACATTCTCAAGCATCATTACATGGGCTTTGTTTTTCTCAGCAGCTTTAACTACATCCCAATGGTCTTGTAATGTAATACCAAGTATAACTTCAGTACCAACGTATTTTATTCCTGCTTCAATTGAATCAATTATCATTTCTTTATGCCATTCCCATGGTGTTGCTATCAATACAGCATCCAACTCTTTAATGGCTACCATTTTTTTCCAGGCATATAAATCACCAGTAAAAATTTGCGGCATTTTTTTGCCACTTTTCGTAATTAAGTCTTTCGCACTTTTTAGCATTCTATCGTCAATATCACATATTGCTACGATTTCAACATCTGTTCTTCTTAATAATAATTCCAAATGATTTTGACCTCGGAAACCAACACCAATTATTGCTATTTTAACACCAGGGTTTTTTACTCCTGCAAATAAGCCTGATGAAGGTAGTACTGTAAATGCAGCTGCAGCTAATCCTGATTTTTTTATAAACTCCTTTCTTTTCATATGATTATTTTAAATTGACGGATGAAAGTTACTAAAACTGATTACAATTTTCGAAATTAATACCTGAACAAAAGTTGTGATGGAAGTATACTTAATTCTAATCGATCTGCTTCAGCATATTCACCATCCAAATGGAATTGAATAAGCTGATTGCTTTGAATTGATATTTTATTTGTTTTGAAATATGTAATGAATGGCAATTTCAAATGATTCCCTTTTTCTATAACTGGTAAATAGCGAAGTCTTTGAAAAACATTCAGCGCTTTTGAAATAATTACATCAAATAATCCATCATTTTCTTCAGCCTTAGGGGCAATATAAAAGCCGCCTCCAGCTCTTTGCCCGTTAAAAATATCAATCAATAAGTATTTTGTATTAAACTTTCCTTGTTCTGTATTTATTGAATATGATTTTGATTGATAGGTGAAAATATTTTTCAAAACCGAAAGTAAAAAACTTGTCTTTCCGGGCAATTTCTTTTTGCCGGTCAATGCTTTTGAAATAGCTGCTTCAAAACCTACACCTACCCCATTTATAAAATAGATATTATTACATTTTCCAAGATCTACTGGTCTCGGAATTGTAGTTAATGCAACCTGAAACTGATCATCAAATGAAATATTTCCATACAGATTCCAATGAAAATCATTGCCAGTTCCTCCATTAAATATTACTATTGGTAAATCAATTTCTGGGTACTTATTTACAAAAAAGTTTAAAGTGCCGTCGCCACCTATAATAAACAAATCCGTAAATTTTTTAAACTCATTTGGCCAATCATTATTAAAAGTGGAGTATTCAATATTACTCTTTTTGAGTTTTAAAGCGACTTCACTTGCCATTTTTATTGACCTCCCAGAACCAGCAAGTGAGTTACAAAGTATTGCAATATTCTTATTCATAAGTGAAGCAACTAAGATAGTTTAATAATTAATTGCTTACTCCAATAGATTTCCTGATTTCGTATAATTAAATGACATTTGCAGGAATACAAAAAAAATGAAAAAATTAAAGATCAAGAAAAAAATCAAAATTGTTGTTTTACTAATGCTACTAATAGCTCCAACCGTTTCATTTGGATGGGGAACGACAGGACACCGGGTTATAGGTGAAGTTGCACAACATCATTTATCAAAAAAGGCTAAAAAAGAATTAAAGAAACTTATAGGAATGGAATCCCTTTCATTATGGGCTAATTGGGCTGATTTTATTAAATCTGATACAACTCATACCTGGGATCATGCCTCAAAATGGCATTATGTAAATATAAAAGGTGGCTTATCTAAAGAAAACTTTATTGCTGAGTTACAAAAACAAACTGGTGAAAATCTTTATACACAAATAAAAGCTTTGTCTATTGAGTTAAAAGACAAATCATTGTCAATTGAAAAAAGGCAAATTGCATTACGATTTCTTATTCATTTTATTGGTGATTTACACCAACCACTTCATGTTGGCCGTGAGGAAGATCTTGGTGGCAACAAAATAAAAGTGACCTGGTTTGATAAAGAAATGAATCTACATTCTCTTTGGGATAATACATTAGTTGAATTTCAAAATTATAGTTATACAGAATATGCAAACAGCCTTGATATTGCGAATGAAAGCGATGTTAAATACTGGCAAGACTCTTCATTGGAAGATTGGTTTTACGAATCTTATGTTTTAGCTACTAAAGTATATGCATCAGTACCAGCAGATGGCAAACTTGGATATAAGTACAATTATATTTTTCAAAATGACCTTAATATGCAATTATTAAAAGGTGGTATACGATTGGCTAAGATTCTTAATGTCGCATTGAATTAATTGAATTGTTTATAATGTCTTCAAATGATCCACTTCATGGAAAAACATTAGAATCCATTCTCATTGAATTGGAAAACCATTTTGGTTGGGAAGAACTTGGAGAAAGGATCAGGATAAATTGTTTTATAAGTAATCCAAGCATCAACTCCTCTTTAAAATTTTTACGAAAGACACCTTGGGCAAGGAAGAAAGTTGAAGAACTTTATATCAAACATGTTTCAAACCATCATTTATAAGCGTTATGTATCCCGAAAAAGTAATTACTGCTACAAAAAACTGGATTATAAATGTAGTCGTTGCCTGCAATTTTTGTCCGTTTGCTGCCAGAGAAATACAACGTGGTTCTATACTTTATGATGTACTGGAAAATGCAGATGAAAAAGAAGTATTGGAATTCGTCGAAAAGACTTTTCAAAAACTAGATACTAATTTGGAGATCGAAACATCTTTATTAATTCTTACAACAACTTATAATGATTTTAATATATATCTTGATTTAATTGAAAAAGCTCAGCTTTTACTCGAAAAAAACAAGTATGAAGGAATTTATCAAATTGCTAGTTTTCACCCTCAATATTTATTTGCAGGAACAAATAATGAAGATCCTTCAAATTATACTAATCGTTCGCCTTACCCAATGTTACATTTTTTAAGAGAAGAAAGTGTTTCAAAAGCAATTGCCAGTCATACGGATATTAGAAATGTGCCTTCTAAGAATATTGCATTTACAAAAGAAAAAGGTCTGGCATATATGCAACAGTTATTGAAAAACTGTTGATGATTTATTTGTCCGTTCTTCGGGTACCACTATATAATTCATATTCCAGCAAGCGGCAATCAATTGTGCTATTATAGAATTCAATTCTTCGTTTTGCTTTTAACCCGATTTTTTTTGCAAGATCCATATTGCCAGTAAACACATAACCATAATAACCACCACAATTTTTTTTCATAAAGTCTCCAATCCTTTTATACGTTTCTTCTAAGGCAGAAATTTCTCCAAGTCTTTCTCCATATTCAGGATTTATCATCATAACACCTGCACCATTTTCGGGAACTGCTGTATCAGCAAATTCACAAACAGCAAACTCAATACATTCTTCTACACCGGCCGCTACTGCATTCTTTTTAGCATTATCAATAGCTTTACTACTAATATCTGTTGCAATTATTCTTAAATTATCTACTTTTATTATTTGATCTTTAATATTTTTTAGTTCTCTATTATAGATTGCCTCATCATATCCCAAAATATGCATAAATGCATAATTGTTTCTGAATAAGCCCGGTACTCTGTTTGTAGCTATTAATGCTGCTTCTATTGCTAATGTACCTGAACCACACATTGGATTAATAAATGGAGAAGTTTTGTCCCATCTTGTAGCATAAATAGTGGCTGCGGCTAATCCTTCGAGCATTGGTGCCAGGCCGGGAATCTTTCTATAACCATGTCTGGCTAATGAGTCACCAGAAGTGTCAATAAAAATGGTGGCATCTTCATCTTTCCAGAATAGGTTGATGACTGTGCCTGTTAACTCTGAACCCGTCGAGGGACGTTCTCCTCTTTTATCTCTTAATCTGTCAACTATCGCATCTTTTACTCTTAAATTAGCAAACATACTGTTATTGATCGTTGGATTGCTGACATTACTTGTTATGGAAAAATAACCCGGTTCCGGCAAGATGTTTTCCCATGGATATTTAACCAGTTCCTCATAAATACTATCTGCATTTTGAGCTATAAAACTTTTTAAAGTATATAAAACCTGACTTGCACATCGAAGATGAAGATTTAGTTTAATACAATCATTTATGCTTCCAAAAATTCTTATACCCGTTATAAAACTGTATTCGATCTGATAGCCCAACGCTTTTACCTCTTCTTCTAAATAAGGTACAATGCGTTTATGGCAGGTAATGATGATGGTAGATTTCTCTGTAAATAGACTCATAGCAGATAAAGGTATGTGCAATACTTTGTTTGATTTCAAGAATTGTAAATATCTTTTATGGTTTTGGATTTTTACAACACCTAATCATTAGTAAGACACTAAATTTGAGTTATAAAACTAACTAGAAATACATGGCTTATTCTAATCTGCTTAACAAATTAAAAAGCAAAACGAACGTTTTTCTCAAAAGCTCTCCCGTTCATGGAATTGGGGTTTTCGCTTTGCAACACATACCAAAAGGAAGTCGATCAATTTTTTCTAAGGGTATTGGAGAGTGGATTAAAGTTCCGATTCCTGAAGTTGAAAAGCTACCTCAACATTCCAGGTCTTTAATTGAAACCTATTGTTTGTTTGACGAAGAAAATTATTTTGTACCTGAATACGGATTTAATATGATTGATCCGGTCATTTTTTTAAACCATTCCTCAAAACCCAATATTGTATCAATAAACGATGGTGAAGCGTTTGAGGCATTGAACGATATTCATGCAGGAGAAGAGTTGTTGATTAATTATGGCACTCTTGCGGAAGGATTAGAAGAATATGATTAACAGGGTTCTTTACAATACAATAAAATTTATTCCACCTATTATTTGTTCTGTAGCCGGTGATTTTAAAGCTCCCCGGTATTCTCTACGATCAGTTGAGCCGTACCAAGTATATTTCATATTACCTATACTTTTTATTTTCCCTTGCAATACTTTGTCATCAAAAGTTGTATAATAAGTAATCTGATTAAAACCAATTGATTTGGGTTTGCCAATTATAGCCTCGTTATCAAAAGAACTATAATAGTTTAGAGCCGTATTACCAGCTGATTTCAACTTTCCAGTAAAAGCTTCATTTTCAAAATTTGTATAATAATTGAGGTTTGTTCTGCCAATTGTTTTGACTTTACCAGCATTAGTAGGTATTTCAAAAGATCCATAATAGGTAATAAAACAAGTGCCGATACTCTTTACTTTTCCAATATTTATAGAATCACCTTCTGCTCCATAATATTCAACCCTGCCCATATACTGTTGTAGTTTTCCTGGATAGTAATTATAATATCCTTTATCCCAAAGGTTTCCCCATTCTACTATTTTTCCATCATCTGAAATGCGGATAACTATTTTTTGATCAGTTATAAATGAAAAAGAGGTTAATGCAGATCCGTTAGAATATTTTACCTGACTTAATTCTTGTGATTGACTAATCAAATAGAATAATAGACATAAAGTAAAAGAGGCGATTCTTTTCATTTACTAAAGTTACCAAAAGTAATAAAATGAGACGATAAAATTTCTTGGTTTTCTAAAAGATTAACTTTGCTGAAATTTAAATAAAAAGGAAAATGAAACTTGAGGATAAAGTTAAAAAAAGAAGTGATAATCAATGTGAATTATGCAATAGTACCGACACTATACAATTGTTTGAAGTAACAAGTCCAAATGGTACTACAGAAGACAATTGTATTATGCTTTGCAATAAATGTATTCTTCAAATTAATAAAAAGGAAGAATTAGATAGTGCTCACTGGAAATGTTTAACAGAGTCTATGTGGAGTGAAGTACCGGGTGTGCAGGTTACTGCCTGGAGAATGTTAAACCGTCTTCGTAATGAAAGCTGGGCAATGGATAATCTTGATCTGCTGTATTTAGATGATGAAAAGTTAAGTTGGGCGAAAACAACTGGTGATCATGAAAGTGATGGTGCTGTTGATTTGCATAAAGATAGTAATGGACATATTCTTCAAAATGGCGATACAGTAATTTTGATTAAATCATTGGATGTAAAAGGCTCGACAATTAATGCTAAACTTGGTACAGTTGTTAGAAATATTCGTATTGTAGAAAATAATATTGAACAAATTGAAGGGAGAATTGAAGGGCAACTAATTGTTATATTAACCAGGTATGTTAAAAAACAACATTAATAAGCTGTATTCTCTGTTTTATTATTTCTATAAACATAGTTATATAAACGAGAACTTAATAGATCTGCTCCCATTTTCAATACCAGAAAAAGTAAAGATGGTGTTACACCAAAAAAAGCAGGGAGTAATATCATCAGGTGCATTGGTATAATTCGTAAATAAGGTAAGAAAAATAATAACCCTGTATTTACCTTCTCTGTTTTTGCAACCATTTTATGCCGCATAAAACCAATTATTGATTCAATAAAAAAGGTAGCAATACCTATTATTAAAATTAATCTGCTGATTAAAGTTTCATCAAACTGAACTAACAAAAAAATTGAATATACAAGATGAAATACTCCAAAATGAAACAAGAAAAACCAGGCAGCACATCCCGTAGTAAAATTTGTGCCAGACTTTTTGTTTAATTTAATATCTGAGTTCTCATTTTTTGTAGTTAATAATTCCAAAAAATTAAAAAAGCCGATTATAACACTTTGAAACCAGTAAATCCATACAATTGTACCAAAGTCTTCCGGATGTCTTTCATAGTACCAGATGCAATAAATGTTGCCCAATATCAGAAATAATAATGAAGGGTTACTCAGGATTCTTTTAATCATCTAATTCAATTATTTGCAGTAATAGATAAGATTGCAAATTAAACAATAGAACCGTTGAAATGGTTTTTTTACTACTTATCCTTTTCTTGTATATAAAATCATTCTATTGCTGTATATTCAATACAAATTTATTTTTATGATAATACAATCATTGTTGGGTGAATTTAAACATGAAGTTGAAAACACCCGTAAATTATTACAAGCTATCCCTGATAGTGCATTAGATTATAAGCCAAGCGAAAAGAACTGGACTACAGGACAATTAGCATCACATATCGCCGAAGTATATAATTGGTTTGGACCAACATTTAATCAGGACACAATGGAAATGTCAACTTATAGTTATGATAAAGGAGATATTACTAAAGCGGCTAACATTGTTGCAAAGTTTGAGGAAAATGCTAAAAATGCATTGGAAGTTTTGGAGAATGCTAAGGATGAAACAATGATGAATATGTGGACAATGTTGATGAATGGAGAACCTGCTGGTATGCCTCCTATGCCTAGAGCTGTGGTAGTAAGAGGATTTTTATTTAACCATTTATATCATCACAGAGGGGAATTGATAGTTTACTTACGAGCAACAGGAAATAATGTACCTGGTTTATATGGGCCTACCGCAGATGAGGCTATGGGATAGAAATTAGTATTAAAGGAGCATTTATATTTCAAAATATAAATACTCCTTTAAAATTTATTATGAAGGTGGATTGTCTGCCCACACGGTCGTTTCTTCCCATGAATCAATATCGTTTTGTAATTCAGTAATTTTAGCCCGGGCACCTTTTAAAGCACCAACACCTAATAATAATCGTACCGGTGGTTTTTCAGCATCAACGACTTTCATAATTGCAATGGCAGCTCTTACAGGATCACCAGGTTGAACACCGCTGTTTTTACGAATCATTTCTTGTGTAGAGTGAGCAGTGGATTTATAATCTTCAATTACAATCTTAGAATTATTTGCAGACCGGCCAGCCCAATCTGTTCTAAATCCGCTTGGAGCAATAATCGTTACTTTAATTCCCATATCAGCAACTTCTTTCGCTAATGCCTCTGAATATCCTGTTACAGCAAATTTGGTTGCATTATAAAATCCAATTCCAGGTAAAGCCATCATACCACCCACTGACGAAATGTTAATGATATGCCCACTCCGTTGTGAACGCATTACGGGCAAGATTGCATTCGTCACTTGTGCTAAACCAAAAAAATTAATTTCAAACATTCTACGAACTTCTTCTTCTTCACTTTCTTCAATGGCACCAAAGTATCCAATACCAGCATTATTCACTAACACATCTATCCTTCCGAATTTATTTGTTGCCTGTTCAACTGCAGCTTTTACCTGATCATTTTTTGTGACATCTAATTTTATTGCAATTGATGTATCAGGATATTGATCTACAATATCTTTTACATCATCTGTATTGCGAGATGTAACAGCTACCTTATTCCCGTTTTTCAATACTTCCAATGCTATATTTCTTCCAAAGCCGGTAGAACAACCGGTAATAAACCAAACTTTATTCATTTTTATATTTTTTAAATAGAAATACAAATGTAATAACAGATTAACATTAATAATGTCAGAAGGAAAAGTTTCTGAAAAATATTGAAATTGGTTGATTCAATATTTGAAATGCTAGTTTGTAGCAGTAATAATATTGAGCCCTTTTGAGCTAAATAGATTCGAACAGTCTTTTTGTTTACAGTGTATGATTACTAATTCAGGATGTTTTTTCATTTTCGCAATAAAATAAGCAATTTCCTGATTGGCATATTTATCATGAGTATCTTTTACGGCAGTTCTTTTTCCAAAAAGTGCATCGGCTTCATCAAATAATAAAATCCAATTATTAGTCTCAGCTTTATTAAAAATTTTATCAAGATTTTTCTCTGTTTCGCCAATATACTTCGTTATAAAAGCTGAAAGATCAACTTTATAAATACTTTGCTTTTTTTTAAGCATTAACCATTTGTTAATACTGTTCACATCAGTTTTACTCATACTTTTTAAAACCAAATTACCCGCCTTCATACTCTTTGCTGTAAAAGCTTTTTCCAACTGAAGGCTTAACCCTTTTTTTATTGTAATTTGACTATCTAATACAGAATATTTAATGACAGAAGATTCATTCTCTTTCTGAGCAAAAGAAAATATATTGAACATTAGGCATAGAAGTAATAAATAGTTTTCTTTCATAAAATATTATTAACGGTCAGCTTTTATTCTGGTACAATCGATCTTCCATGTAGGATAAGTAACAGATTTATCTTTACTCACCCACTCTCCTATCCACTTATATCCTTTTTCCGACATTTCATAAAATGTAAGACGATAAGAGCCTTCTGCGCCATTTGGCGCATTTTGTTCTTTATATAAAACAATTTTGTCGTTTTCTTTTTTACCTTCCCATGCCGGAAGTACAGAAGGAACTCCTTTAGTAGTATAATAATGAACATACCATTTTGCACTATCCTTATTATATTGCCTTATACTGCCTGAATGAATTCCGTCGGCTTTTAATGTTTCATCCTGAATGGCTGTTCCGTTCATTATATACCTGAATTTCCAAGTCATAGAAACAGGAGCGGCCCAACTGCCATCAGCAGCCCTTGCAACCGAACTACAATCGCAAATTCCTATCAGTGGTGCAAAGTCCTTTATTTGTTCAGGTGCTGAAGGATTGGGACTTCCAAATGGATTTTCATTATTTGCTTCATAATCATTCTGACCGAATACAAATAGAGGAAGCAGCAAAAGAATAGTACAATATTTCATAATCTTTTATGTTTATAAATTAAACAATAAACAGAAATTATGAAACTATATTTAAATGTTACCTCAAAAAAGTATTAGCGGCAAAACAACTTTCTTAAAGGTTTTAAGAAAGTGATTATACAGAAAGTAATGTCAATGCAGCAGCTTTATCTTTGGAAAATACTTTCAGCTTTACCCCTCCCAGCGGATTCATACCTAATACATTTTCATCATGTACAAAAGATTCAATACCTGCTTCTTTTAGTTTGGTTTGCATTACGCTAGCTTCAACCATATCATTAAATGTACCGATCACTTCTACGGTTTCTCCAGTATGATGTGTGTCCATAATTGTTGTTTTTATAAAGATACTTTAAAATTTAGTGTAAAATTTCTATTGTTTTTCTTTTATACAGATTAGTTTGTATTAAATTTTAATAGTGGGTTTTTAAAAATTAACGGTATCTATTCGCCACAGTTTCCTAATTTTATAAATCCAATTAAGTAAATAATATGAAAAAACAGTTTCTTGCTTTTATTATAGTAATTCTTAGTTCTGCTTACACATATGGATGTGGAAATAAAAATTCAGACGCTTCGAACGAATCGGCAGATACAACAAAATATCCTCCTGTTGAATCAAAAGCTGCCAATACAAATTACAAGCCTGCATTTAAAACACAAACAAGGGCACCCGGTGTAAAAACTACAACTCCCTATAAGGTTGATAAAATTGCAGAAAATCTTGGTCGCCCTTGGGCTATTATTCCAATGCCAGATGGTCGTTTATTAATGACTGAGAAAAAGGGTTTCATGATGATTCATGATGCGAATGGTGGATTTCTAAAGAAGATTACTGGATTACCTGCTGTAGAAGATGGCGGGCAAGGAGGACTACTTGATGTGGTATTGGATCCAGAGTTCACTAAAAATAAAATGATCTATTGGTCTTTTTCAGAAAAACAAGGTGCTGGAAACTTAATGGCAGTTGCTAAAGGGATGTTGAATGAAGCCGCTGGTACCGTGCAAAACATTTCTGTTATTTTCAGAGCTACACCTGCTTTAAATAGTCGTTTGCATTTTGGATCAAGGATGTTGTTTGATAAGAATGGTTATCTTTTTGTAAGTACCGGCGAACGTTCTATTCTTGAAGGAAGAAAACAAGCTCAATGGTTATATTCGGGATTGGGAAAAATATTTCGTATAACAAAGGATGGCAAACCTGCACCTGGTAATCCCTTTATCAATAAGAAAGATGCGATGCCCGAAATTTATGCTTATGGAATCCGCAATGCACAAAGCCTGGATATTCATCCGGCAACAGGTGAATTATGGGAAGCAGAATTTGGCCCCCGCGGTGGCGATGAACTAAATATTATTAAATCTGGAAAAGATTATGGTTGGCCTACGATTACTTATGGTATCGAATATGCAGGAGGTAAAGTTGGCGATGGTATTCAACAAAAGTCAGGCATGGAGCAACCCGTTTACTATTGGGATCCGGTACTCTCCCCTTCCGGAATGTCTTTTTACAAAGGCAATACAATCCCAGAATGGAAAAATAATTTATTTATTGGCGGGCTTAATAGTGCCCATATTGCACGTCTTGTAATTGTCAACAATAAAGTTGTTGGTGAAGAAAGATTATTGGAAGATAAGAAAGAGCGATTCCGTGATGTCGCTTATCATAACGGCATGCTTTATACTGTAACAGACAACGGTAATTTATACCGTATCAGTAAGAAGTAATTTTTAATTTAAATTTGAAAATTCTTTTAGATAATCAAATTGCAGATCTTCATGCATTCCACTTATTGCTTTATTAATTTTTTTTAATTGATTTTGATAAAGGTTTAGTATAACAGGAGTCTTTTGTATTGATTGATCCATCGCTTTAAGTTGTTTACAAAAATGAATAAGCAATTCTGTAGCCACCAAATCAGAACCGCTATAGCGGATGAATTTATTTATAATCCGAAGTATCTTTCTCAAAGTTTTCTTTACAAAATATACATTGCTTTTGTTTATAGATTCAAAATGGTTGTCTATCTCAGCTTTTACGCTTTTAATATAGGTGTCTATATCATTTTCTTCAAAAAGCAGATAGGTTAGTAATTCTTTATTCTCTTTTTTGAATCGGGCCAGACGAATACAAAGCTCTAAAAGCCTGCCTGGTTTTTCATTTATTAGTTCTTGTTTTAATTCGTTTATAGTAGCTGCTTTCATTCTTTGCGATTAATTATTTCAAAGTCAATTAACATTTTTTGATATTCGAAAAAAACTGCTTGATTTTTATTCCTTTTTAAAAACAATTTTGCTGTTTATATGTTTTACTGGCATATTAAGATAAATAAATAGAATAAAATGACATTTAAACATATTTCGACCAGCTTTTTGCTCCTTTTTTTACTATCAATTGCTGCAAATTCCCAAAATACAGGTAATCTTTCAGGTTCTGTCATTAATCGAAATACGCAGGAAGCCGTATCATCAATTACCATTGAATTGATTCCGGGAAGTAACAGGCTAGTTACAGATTCTAATGGTAATTTTCGTTTTACTAATATTTTGCCAGGAACGTATAGTTTATCTATCAGCAGTGTAAGTTATCAATCTAAACTTATATCAAATCTTGTTATTACTTCAGGAAATGAAAATACAATTACAATTGAGTTAGAGCCATCAATCACTGAGTTGGGTAATGTAGAAATTACAAGCCGTAAAAATATAGCCAAAGCAACTACGTTAGAAAGTCCATTAAGCATTCAACGATTAACTACAGAAGACATAAAAGCAAATCCCGGTGGAAATTTTGATATTAGTAAAGTAATTCAATCACTACCAGGTGTAGGTGGTGGAGCTGCTGGTGGAAGTTTTCGTAACGATATTATCATTCGTGGAGGAGCACCCAGTGAAAATGTATTTTATCTGGATGGTATTGAAGTGCCTATTATTAACCACTTCAGTACACAAGGAAGTGGTGGCGGACCACAAGGTATTTTAAATGTGAGTTTTATTCAGGAAGTTAAATTGAGCACTTCAGCTTTTGATGCAAAGTATGACAATGCATTGAGCAGTGTATTTCAATTTAAACAGAAAAATGGAAACAGTAACCGATTACAAGGAAACTTTAGATTGAGTGCAACCGAAGTTGCAGGTACATTGGATGGTCCTTTATCAAAGAATACAACATTTATAGCTTCAGCGAGAAGAAGTTACTTGCAGTTATTATTTAAAGCATTAGATCTGCCAATTCGGCCTAATTACTGGGATTTTCAGTTCAAAACAACAACAAGAATCAATAAGAAAACCACACTTAGTTTTTTAGGTATCGGTGCAATTGACGAGTTTAGTTTTGCCGCTCCGAAAGAAGCAACTCCCGAAAAATTATATGCAATCAACAGTAGCCCTTTAATTAATCAATGGAGTTATACAGTTGGAGCTTCTTTGAAGAAGTTAACAGAAAATGGTTATTGGAATCTTTCTATTAGCAGAAATACTTTAGATAATAGTGCTGATAAGTTTGAAGACAATGATAAACCTACAGAGAATACAAGAACCTACAGGATTAGAAGTAAAGAAACTGAAAACAAATTACGTTTTGATAATACCTCGAATTTTAAGGATTGGAAAATCACTTATGGTGTAGTAAGTCAATTTATACAGTTTGAAAATGATTTTTTTCAGGTATTTCGCCCAGAGCTTAAAGATGATATGGGTAATATTATACAGGCAAAGGAACTTTTACAAAGTGGAACCAATGCTGACTTTTTAAGATATGGAGCATTTGTCCAGGCTGGTAAAAGACTATTCAATGATCGTTTAGCATTAAGTGGAGGAATAAGAATGGATGCCAATACTCTTGATAATAGTGAACAAAATCCTTTACGACAGTTAAGTCCACGAATAAGTGCCAGTTATGCAGTAGCACCAAAGTGGAGCTTGAGTGCTAGTTATGGAATCTATTATCGCTTACCTAGCTATACTCAATTAGCTTTTATTAATACTCAGTCAGGTAATAGCATCAATCCGGGGAAATACATTCGTAGTAATCATTATGTTGCCGGAATTGAATTTTTACCTTCCGTTACAACCAGATTTACTATAGAAGGTTTCTACAAACGCTATGCTAATTATCCGGTAAGCATTACTGACGGTATAAGTATTGCAAATAAAGGAACTGATTTTGGGGCGATTGGTAATGAACCGATCATTCAAAATGGCATAGGAAGAGCATATGGAGTTGAATTATTTGCGCAGCAAAAACTAACTAATCGTCTATTTGGTGTTTTTAGTTATACTTTATTCTGGAGTCAATTTACAGGAAGCAATGGAAATTTTGCACCAGCTAGTTGGGATAATAGGCATTTGGTAAGTCTTACATCAGGCTATAAGTTTAATAACAATTGGGAACTTGGATTAAAGTTTCGTTTTCAAGGAGCTGCACCCTACTCTCCTTTCGATCAAAACGAAAGCCGGCTTAACTACCTTACGTTAGGTAATGGAGTGTATGACTTTAATCAACTAAACAACTTGCGTTTAACAGCTTTCCATGCTGGAGATATAAGGATAGATAAAAAATGGAACTTAAAACGTTTTACAATTGATCTTTTTCTTGATATCCAAAACTTTTATAATGCTAAAAGTGCTGGAATACCACAATATACTTTTAAAAGAAATATTTCTAACACAGCATTTGAAACAACAAATGGACAACCGATTCAACAGAACGGAAGTAATGCCATCCCCATTATTCTTGAAAACAGAGATGGCAATATTTTACCCAGTATTGGTTTGATACTTGAATTTTAATATTTTATTATTCTTACTTACTTCCGAGTTGTGAAAGAAATTTTTCTGAATTTGCTTTTACATTTGGAGCAGGGTTTAAACTCAATGATTTTTTAAAGGCAGCTATTGCATTTTTAGTATCACCCGTTGTAAAATAACCTTCACCAAGACTATCCCATGCGTTAGCACTATTCGGAAATTTTTTTGTATTCATTTTCAATATTTCAATCGCTTTTTCCAGGTTGCCCTGATTAAGCATTTGATATCCATAAGTATTTACTTCAGGCTCAGTCGCTATCAATAATGCCGATTCCATTAGTTTTTCTGCTTCTTCTTTTTTTTCCATTTTTAGAAGCAACTGCCCTTTTGTATTTAAAGTAGTAAAACTATTATTGATTGCTATAGCCTTATCTATCCATTCCATTGCTTTATCTAATTCTACATTATTTATTAATCCATAATTTGCTGCACTTTGGTATCCCTGCCAGGAAAAACCTGCTGGTCCTTTAAGCTCATCTTCAGCATTTTCCATAACTAATTTATCTACATCGAATTCAATTTTTACCGGGAACTGTTTTTTCTCCCAGTTTAAAACGAGTTCTGCTCCATTTTTTGAAAGGTTTATAAATTCAAAAGTTAATTCTTCGGTATGTGGGATATCCCTCAAGTTGATTTTACTCTTCATTTGATCTCTGTCTTCCTCATAGAAAAAACTTCCCCAGGAGCGATTGTCTTTTGAAAGGATCACTTCTCCTTCATTATTTTCATTGATGACAAAGAATAATCCATACTTACCAGCTGGCACTTTTTTGCCTTCAATCTTTGCTGCATGTGACAAAGTCAATACTGTATTTTCATTTGCTCCTGCTCTCCATGGAGCCATTTTATTATTTCCAAATCCTTGTTTATTCCATCCATAAGGAACTAATTTTCCCCAAATCTCTCTGTTTCTTACAGCAGGTCGGGAATAATCAACAGCTATAGTTGAAATACCAATCGTTTGATTTACAGAGGAAGCAGGGCTGGGTGTACGAGGTATTGTAATACCTTGACTCGTAACTGATCCAACATAAAAAAATAATGTTGCCAATAGAAATGGAAACCGGTAGTTTAATAGTTTATACATAAAATTATTTTTGAGTGAATTCAAAGTAATTAATAGAAAGGTGTGTTACGTTTTTGAAAGTTTGAATGGCTATATGAAATGCTGAAAGGTTGTCATTTTGCCTTTTTGTGATAAGCGGAAAACTATATGTAAGAAAAATTTCAATTTAATTTTGATTGATTTTTCTAAAATGTATCTTAAATTACAATATATAAAGACATTAAATAAAGTTATAAATCCTAAACAATAAATTATGACTGCTAAAAAAAAGGCACCTGCAAAAAAGGTGGTAACAAAAAAGAAAGCTGCCTCCACCCGAAAAAAAGCGACTAATAAACCTACAACTGCCAAAAAGAAAGTTACCCCTGTTAAAAAGAAAGCAGTTACAAAAAAGAAAGCAACGACTACTAAAAAGCCGGCTGCTAAAAAAACAGTAACTACAAAAAAGAAAGCTACCCAAGCAAAAAAGAAGGCCGCACCTACTGTAAGAAAAACTGCTATAAAAAAGAAGTCAACAGCAATAGCTAAAAAAGCTGTTAGTAAAATAAGTTCACTTATTAAAAATAAAGTGTTGACTTCCAGCAAAGAAATAGCTCCAAAAAAAGTTGTAAAATCCGAAGCTGAAACTAAACTAGCTTCGAAGCAAAAAGAAACAATCAGAACTAATATTGATGAGCATATAAAACAAAATACGCCAGGTATGGTAGAGCAATTAAGTTTACCACTCCCAGCAATTGAAGAAAAGAAAAAGTCAAAAAAATTTTTTAAACAAGTAAAAGGACTAGCTCCTGTTCGAAATCATGATCCACATCATATAAGCCTGAATAAAGTGAAAAAGGGTGGCCCAAAACCGTCCGGTAAAAAACCGCTTTGGTAAGTATTTGTATGTTTAATTTCTCTTGTATATTTAAAATTTGTAGAATGAAATTAGTTGCGATATGTGTTTCATTGTTGCTAAATTTTTCGGCAATAGCACAGGAAAAGCCATATTATTATCAGATTCCAGCCGTACCAGAAACCTTTACAGCTGCTTCTGTAGCGGCAAGAATGGTAGATGGACTTGGTTTTCGCTATTTCTGGGCCACATATGAGTTAAATGAAAAAGATCTTGCTTATAAGCCATCAGAAGAAAGCCGAACTTCATTTGAAACACTGGAACATATTGATGGGCTTACAAAAGTTTTACTGAATGCAGTTAACAAAAAAATAAACACTGCTGGTGGAGCAAAAGAAAAATTATCCTTTGCCGAACTCAGACAAAAAACTTTGGAACAAATAAAAATGGCGAGTGATGTATTGAAGCAACCTGGTACTGACCTGGAAGAATTAAAAATGATCTTTGAAAGGAAGAACGGAAATAAAGAATATCCATTCTGGAATCTGGTGAATGGGCCAATTGCTGATGCACTCTGGCATGTTGGACAGGTAGTTAC
Organism: Chitinophagaceae bacterium; assembly: GCA_024643655.1. Classification (GTDB taxonomy): domain Bacteria; phylum Bacteroidota; class Bacteroidia; order Chitinophagales; family Chitinophagaceae; genus JJ008. The sequence goes on from JAHEMM010000003.1 coordinate 39,038, forward strand.
TTTTCGCCGGTCATCCGGAAACCCTTTGCCGAAAGGTGTAAGTGTTTTAGAGGGAATTAAATCAGAATAAATTTTTCATGAACCATTTTTAAAGATGCAGCTAATGGACTGTGTCAATTATTCCTGCTATTATATTGTTGTGATAATTTATAAAGTGTACGGAAATATATGATTGCTTCCATCACTTCTTCTTCTGATTTGTTTTGTGTATTAGTTAATGGAATTTGCTTTCGAAATCCTTTTAAGTTATCATTCTTTACATATTCTACTACTAAAATAAAATTATCCTGTATGCTCAACACTTTCTCCTTTTGAGTAATAAAAGCATTTAGAAAACCTTCCCAACCTGTAACAAATTGCTCATCTTGATAAATGCCATTTTTATTAATTCGAATATAAATTCGATTGGCTCTTGCCTTTCTATTAAAAAGAAATGCTGGAATTAATAGTAAAAAAAATAAATAACTGAGATAAGTTAAATTATTAAACCCTTTAAGAATTGCATCTATTAATCCATACAGGAAAATGCCAAAAAAAAGGAAAGCTAGAATAAATACCAGCCATTTGTCATCTTTTACGATAAATTCACTGTCAGCATTTAAATTTTGTTTTTTCATGTTATACTATTCAATTGCTGATGTCCCGCTTTTTTGTGAAAAGAGAATGCCGCCTTCTATAGAATTATCTTTGATTTAATTTCTCTTAGGGTAGAAATCAATTTTTCTTGAATTTTATGCTTTATAATTTATCTAAGTTTATCAAGTAAATTCAAATTATTTGTATTTGCAGTTTCTTTGGCCAGTTCATAACCCGCATCTGCATGACGAATTACTCCCATACC
>JAHEMM010000003.1:39978-45971 GCA_024643655.1 Chitinophagaceae bacterium
TTTCTTGAATTTTATGCTTTATAATTTATCTAAGTTTATCAAGTAAATTCAAATTATTTGTATTTGCAGTTTCTTTGGCCAGTTCATAACCCGCATCTGCATGACGAATTACTCCCATACCGGGATCATTCCTTAATACTCTTTTCAATCTTGCCTCTGCATCATCTGTTCCATCGGCTACTATTACCATACCGGAATGAATGGAATACCCCATTCCTACTCCACCGCCATGGTGTAAACTAACCCAACTGGCACCACCAGCCGTATTTACAAGTGCATTCAATATTGGCCAGTCAGCAACAGCATCACTTCCATCCAACATAGCTTCCGTTTCCCTGTTAGGACTTGCAACGGAACCGGTATCCAAATGATCACGACCAATAACGATAGGTGCTTTTACTTTTCCCGTACGAACCAGTTCATTAAAAGCAAGTCCTGCCTTTTCTCTTTCTCCTTGTCCGAGCCAACAAATACGAGCAGGTAAACCCTGGAAGGCAATTTTTTCCTGTGCCATTTTCATCCATCTTTTAAGCGCTATATTTTCAGGAAACATATTTAGAATTACTTCATCTGTCACTGCAATATCAGATGGGTCACCGCTTAGAGCTGCCCAACGGAATGGCCCTTTACCTTCGCAAAAAAGTGGACGGATGTAAGCCGGAACAAAACCAGGAAACGCAAAACAGTCATGAGTCGTTAGTCGTAAGTACTTCCTTGACTCCTGACTATTGACTTCTGACTCTTCATATTCTTTTGCCCGGGCTCTAATATTGTTTCCATAGTCAAAAGTTATAGCTCCTTTATCCATTAGTTGTAGCATCAATTGTACATGCAGGTACATGCTCTCATAACTTCTTTCCGTGTACTCTTCAGGATTTTCAGTTCTAAGAATATTGGCTTGCTCATTCGTTAATGTATGTGGAATATAACCGATGAGCGGATCATGTGCAGATGTTTGATCAGTAAGCGTATCAGGAATAATATTTCTCTCTACCATTCGTTGCAACAATTGAACTGCGTTACAACGTATTCCGATACTTTTTGGGATGCCTTTTTCTTTGTATTGCAAAGCTTTGTCAATAGCCTCATCTATTTCAATATATTTTTCATCAAGGTACCTGGTTTCAATACGTTTGTCAATTCGCCACTCCTCTACTTCAGCAATTAATGCAACACCTTCATTCATGGTAATAGCCAGAGGTTGTGCCCCACCCATGCCACCGAGACCGGCAGTTATGTTAAGTGTTCCTTTTAAACTTCCGTTGAAATGTTTATTGGCTAATGCAGCATACGTTTCATAAGTGCCTTGTACTATACCTTGCGAACCAATATAAATCCAACTGCCAGCCGTCATCTGACCATACATCATCAGGCCTTTCTTTTCCAACTCATCAAAATGTTTCCAATTGGCCCAATTAGGAACTAGTTGTGAATTACTAATTAAAACCCTTGGTGCATCTTTATGCGTTTTTAGAATGGCCACAGGTTTACCAGATTGGATAAGTAAAGATTCATCATTCTCCAGAATCTTTAGTCCTTTGATAATATTATCTAATGCTTCAAAATTACGAGCAGCTTTTCCTCTTCCACCATAAACAATCAGCTCATCGGGTCGCTCAGCAACTTCTGGGTCTAAGTTATTAAGTAACATTCTTAAAGCAGCTTCCTGAACCCAACCTTTACAAGTTATTTTATTGCCTGTTGGCGTTTTATACTTTATAGGATCGTAATTACTTTTTGTTATTGTAGACATATCGTTGCTTTTTTTCGATTTTATAATGTGTTAACTGTTCAATCATTTGTTTTGCATTTTGTAATCTAGGTCTGTAATTGCTTGCAAAAGTCGTAAATCTCCAATAAATAAATATCTTCATGTAAATCTATTTATACAATGAGTATTCACATCAGTGCAAAGAAAGGAGAAATAGCCCCAATCGTTTTAATGCCAGGCGATCCACTGAGAGCAAAATATATTTCTGACAATTTCTTACAAAATGTAAAAGAAGTAAGTAGCGTTCGAAATGCTTTATATTTTACCGGAACTTATAAGGGCAAGTCTATTAGTGTTGGCGCCAGTGGTATGGGATGTCCTTCTATAGGGATTTATTCTTTTGAGTTGTATAAAGAATATGATGTAGAAACGATTATAAGGGTAGGTACATGTGGAGCCTATACAGCCAATTTGAATCTATTTGATATTATTAATGTGGATAGAGCTTTTAGTGAATCTACTTATGCTTTTCATGCTTTTGGATATAGCGGGGACCATTTGTATCATGAAGGGAAAGCTTATGAAACTATTAATTACAGAGCTAATGAAATGAAAATTAAACTGATAAAAGGAGCAATTCATTCAAGCGATATTTTTTATAGAGACAAACAAGGAACACCAGAAATAGCTTCTAAAAATGATTGTCCAGCTGTAGAAATGGAATCATTTGCATTATTTGCCAATGCAAAGTATCTAAAAAAATCTGCAGCTACTTTGCTTACCGTTTCTGATATAATTCCTACACATGAGCAAATGAGTGCTGAACAAAGGGAAAAAGCATTGAAAGTAATGATGGAATTGGCGTTAGAAAGCTGTTTAGCTTTATAGCGGGTATTTGTTATTAAAAGATATCTGGAGTTCAGAGCATTGCCAATTATAAAACCTGGAATTTATTTTCTACAATATCCGGTTTGTATTATGTATGAAATTTAATTAAAACCTTCATTCAAATCTATCTTCTTGCTTGTAGCAAACGCATTCACTTTTTCTACAAAAGAAAAATCTTTAATGATTTTTGTTACTTTGTTTATATCATCTGCAAAGATTCGATCTTCTTCTGCAAAGCCAACAAATTCTCTAACGCTATCATGTGCAAATTCCAACAACGGTGAACTTTTTAAAGGTCTTCGGAATTCAATCGCCTGTGCGGCAGATAATAATTCAATCGCCATAATGTATTCAAGATTATCTAAAACTCGGTTCAACTTTCGTCCGCTAATGCTTCCCATGCTTACATGATCTTCTTGACCAAGAGATGTTGGGATACTATCAGCACTGGCAGGAAAACAAAGTGTTTTATTTTCAGTAACAAGAGCTGCAGTCGTATACTGAGGAATCATAAATCCACTATTTAGTCCTACATCTTTCATCAGTAACATTGGTAATCCCCATTTACCTTCCAGCAATAAATAACAACGGCGGTCAGAAATATTACCTAATTCTGCGGCAGCAAAACAACAATAATCTAATGGTAACGCTAAAGGTTGTCCATGGAAATTACCACCACTAATTGTATCGTTAACTCCTAGAATAATTGGATTATCAGTGACTGCGTTTAATTCAATTTCTGTCAATTCTTTTAAATGAAACCATGCATTTCTTGAGGCACCATGTACCTGTGGCATACATCTTAATGAATATGGATCCTGAACTCTTCCGCAATCAATATGACTTTGCATAATTTCAGAATTATTAAGCAATATTCTTAATCGCTGTGCCACGAGTTTGTTCCCAATAAATGGGCGAAGATTATGCAAACGTTCATCAAATGGTGCCTTTGTTCCCGATAAAGCTTCCAGACTCATTGCACCGATTATATCAGCAGCTTCAAGACAATTGTGCATTCTTTGCACTGCTTTTATTGCAAACGACAATATAAATTGAGTGCCATTGATGAGGGCCAGACCTTCTTTTGGACCTAAAGAAATTCCATTAATATTCTCCTTTTGAAGGAGTGCTGCTGTTGTTATTCTTTCTCCTTTTGAAAAAACTTCCCCAAGTCCAATTAAAGGCAAAAACAAATGAGCCAGTGGAGCCAGGTCACCAGATGCTCCTACACTACCTTTTTCTGGAACTACAGGAATTATATCATTTTCAATATGCCAGATTATTCTCGTTAAAGTCGATAATTGTACACCGCTAAAACCCTGGGCCAAAGCATGGACTTTTGTAATCAGCATCAGTTTGGCAACTTCTATTGGTATAGGATCGCCAACACCAACGCTATGGCTTTGTAAAATTTTATATTGAAGTGTTTCGGTATCTTTTTTTGAAATAGCGGAATTAGCAAGTATACCAAAACCAGTGTTAACTCCGTAAACAGTAATTCCTTTATCTACAATTTCTTGTACAGCGTGTTGGCTAGCTTTTATTCTGCTGATGGCTAAATCATTTAGAATACCTTTTGTTTTGCCAGCTGCAATTGAAATAGCAATTGCAACAGTTAATTGATCTGAACCATAATTAAAAATAGTTGGCATAATTTACAATTCTGGCTGCAATTTAAAAGATTTGTAACTTAAAAAAGGAATTGAATTAAAATACTATTAAGTGCAACCAATCAGAAATGACTTTTATCTTTACACCATCGTACCAAAAACCAATTGTTTACATATAAACTGAGTAATATGCGTCACATTCTTTTTCCACTATTTTTATTTTGTTTTAACCTAGTTTCTGCACAGGATGCGAAAAAAGTTGCGATAAGTAATACAGGAAGTACTGTTGAAGTTTATTGTTTTCCGGGTAGATTTGATGTTTATGATATGGAAGATGAATCTACCGTATATGCAAATGATTGTGAAAAAGATGGTGTTATGTATGGCATTTATTACGTAAAACTAAAGAAACCGATACCTAATCTAAATGCAGCTCAAGATACAGTTATAACATACCTCGATTTTCTGAAATTAGATTATGGGGTTGTAAAATCAAAGGGATATGATAAAGGGCATAAATTAAATAAAGACGAAAATACCAAAGGTGTATTTGATTCCTGGGTAGATATAGATAATAATAAATGGAAAGTGCGGGCATGGACAAATGGCAAATTTATTTGCATAATGCATATGCACAGCAGCAAAGAAATGCCGGATAAGCAAGTAGATGTATTTTTGAATGGTGTTCGTTTTCCGGGAATGAAATAAATTTGCTTCTTTTATATTTGAATAATGAAATTGTTTAAGTTAATTCTGTTTTTTTTAATACTAAGTATTTCAAGTCAAAGCCAAACTTTTAAAAAGTATGCTATTGGAAATTCAGGCTGCTCTTTTTATAATTATTGTGATGCAAAAATTCTAATTGAATATAGCCTTGATTCTTCAAAGGTATTTAAAGGAGAATGTATAGTTGGCGATGTTACTTATGGTGTTATTTGTGTTAAGCTCCTGCAACCGGTAATCGATTTAACAGCAGCGGAAGATATGTTAATTGCTTATTCTGAGTATATAAAAAATACGGCCGAAATTAAAAGAACTGCTGGTTATGGAAAAGGTCATCGCTTGAATAATAATGAGAATACCAGGGGAATTATAGATTATTGGGAAGATGCTGATAATGATAAATGGAAAATAAAAGCTTGGACTGATGGTAGCTATATAGGATTTATGTACGCTTATAGTAGCAAAGATTTACCAGAAACAAAGGTTAATGCTTTTTTAAATGGCTTTGTTCTTCCAAATAAATGATTTTCTATTAATCAATCACTGATTTCGTATATATTTGCCGCTCATTAAGACCCGGTAGCTCAGCTGAATAGAGCAATTGCCTTCTAAGCAATAGGTCATTGGTTTGAATCCAATCCGGGTCACTTTGTTTAGAGATTATCATTTTGATAATCTCTTTTTTATTGAATAGGTGTAGTTTGAATTGTACATTTCAATATAAAATTTTAATATGTATTTGTTTTAAATAGAAAAGTCTTTTTAAAAAAGAAAAACGAAGTTTTTTAGGCTTCGCTTTTCAATTACATCTTTTGATAGAGTACCATCTCTAGAAGTAAATTTTGGGAGAAAAATAATATTATTCTCCCTCAAATGTATTTTTACTTCATGTTAATCGTTTTTTTTAATTTACGATTAGGTTTTTCAACTGGTATTGATTTCTTGGTTTTAACAATGGATTGGATTTCTGGTTTACATAGATTTTTAAAATTTTTAGTTTACGACTTATCAAACAATTAAATTGATAAAAAATATCTTACTTGATTACTTTTCCCACTTGT
>JAHEMM010000003.1:46071-80962 GCA_024643655.1 Chitinophagaceae bacterium
GACCCCTATCATGGTGTTGGACAAGCACATGGTTTGTGCTTTTCGGTACAAAATGGTGTAAAGCCACCACCCTCTTTATTAAATATTTTTAAAGAATTACAGGATGATTTAGGGATTCCAATCCCTCAACATGGCAACCTCACAAAATGGGCAAAACAAGGTATTTTTTTATTAAACTCATCATTAACCGTTAGAGCTGGCGAACCTATGAGCCATTCAAAAATTGGATGGGCAACTTTTACGGATGCTGTTATAAAGAAGATTTCAGATCAAAAAGAAAATGTTGTGTTCCTTTTGTGGGGTAAATTTGCACAAGAAAAAAGGGTATTAATAGATGCATCAAAACATTGTATTCTAAGATCGGTACATCCATCACCATTATCAGCTTATGGTGGATTTTTTGGATGCAGACATTTTTCTAAAACGAATGAATATCTTGCATCCAAAGGAATCGATCCTATCGATTGGAGTTTATAATGATGAGCCTACTTAAAAATATTCTTGGAAGAGTTTTTGCCATTTGGGCGTTGATCAGCTTTATAGCCACCTTTCTTATCATTTTTATTCCTTCAATGTTTTGTTGGTTAATACCGGATCCTAATGGTCAGAAAATATTTATTCAAATTGCCAGGTTATGGATGAATATTTGGCTTCGTATTACTGGCTGCCGTGTGAAAATAATTGGCTCGAAAAGATTTGCTTCTGGAGAAACATATATAATCACCAGTAATCATAATTCATTGATGGATGTTCCACTTTCATCTCCCTTTATTCCAGGTGCTAATAAGACAATTGCAAAGTCAACTTTCACAAAAATTCCATTATTTGGCTTTTATTATATGAAAGGATCTGTTTTGGTTAATAGAAATAGCGATAAAAGCAGGCGACAAAGTTTTGATAAGATGAAAGCAGTTTTAAAGCTTGGAATTCATATTTGTATTTATCCTGAAGGAACAAGAAACAGAACCGCTGAGCCATTAAAAAAATTTTATGATGGTGCATTTAAGTTGGCTGTAGAAACAAAAACTGCTATTATTCCTGCTGTTATTTTTAATACTAAAAAAGTATTACCAATGAATAAGAGATTTTATTTTTGGCCTGCAAAAATTGAAATGCATTTTTTGGAACCTGTATCTTCCGATGAAAAAACAACTGAAATATTAAAGCAAGAAGTATTTGAAATAATGAAGCAGTATTATGTTCAAAATAAAAGTTAGAAGTTAGTGAAGAACCTGCTACGATTAATTTTCAGATCTTGCAGCACAGATGATTTAGGACTAATTGTAAAACTGAATGAACGATATAAGCCTACCGGAGTTACATTTATTGATAGTTGCCAGCAATGCATCTCCCTGTTTATACTCATCTGGAAAGTTTGAACTTTCTTCGTATCAAAATCATAGTTACCATTTGTAGAAAAATTCCATTTTGGGGTAAGATTGAAACTTCCATTAAAATTTAATCCAGATGTAAAATCTTTTTTGTAGGTGATCAGATCTGGTTGTAGACGGTTTGTAAATGAAATAGAATATCCAATTGACACTTGCCAGGGAATATTGAAATCAACAAAATCGCCAGGATTTTGCTGCATATAATCCAGTAATCGTTGTTGATCACCAATAAGATTAGGATCATTTAGTCGGTTTTCTATTTCCTTTTTTCGTAGCTCATCCTTTTTGGGGTCTTTGGGCTTGCTTTTAAAAGTTGTATTCATTGAAATGCTGCCAAACGTTAACCTACCCAATTTAAACTTACCTCCCTCCCATGCGTATTTGTTGATATCTCTTCCATATTGATCTGTTTGATATGGATCTAATGATGATTGTGCTGTAATTTGAAGCTTATCCAATAAAGTTGCACGGAGATATAAGCTAATAATATCAAGTTTTAGGGAATCCCTTAAAAAATTGTATCCAGTAGAAAACCCATATCCATCAATGAGCTTTATTTTTTTAATCGCATTTTCACCTGTGTCCTTTTTAGATCGCCACTTCATTTCCAGATTATTGTCTACTTGAAAACCAATCCCTCCGGTTCTGCCTTCTCCATATCCTGAATATAATGCACCTTCAAATTCACTAAATCGTTGAGTAATTCCTGTAGCAACAGTATCTGTATAAAAATGACTTTTTGAAAGATCTGGTTTATAATTCAAACTTAAAGATGGTCGAATTACATGACGTATAGCTACAATCCTTGATTTTTTAAATTGATATGTACCGAATATTGCTGTATTGAAGCTTAAAGCAAAAGTAGCCTGATGATCTGTAAAAAATCCTTTTGTTATGGTTGTATCAACCTTTTGTGTTGCGGTGTTCCATTTCCTTCTGAATTTTTGTGCTATCCATACCTGAGAGTAAGAAAAAGAAGGAGATACAATTACTGCTCCGTTTAAAATAGGCGGTAAAGCAAGAGTAATTGGAATATTATGTTGTGCACCCCATTGTAAAGTGTCAATCAGGTTTTTTAGTTTGAATGCAGTATCATAAAAAGATACCTGATTTCTAAAATTTCCATTGTAACCTATTCCTAGCTTTTGATACCATTTTGGAGTACCTACATCATCTTTACGTTGAAAAGGATATTGCGTACTTACACTAAACCCTACATCCGGTAAACTGAGATTAATTAATCTTGTAACATTATTCTGATTGTGATTAGCACTAAGCGAAAGATTATAAGGTTTGCCAATCCAGTTTTTTGAATACGTAATTGATGATCCTAATTGATTCTGAAAATTAAGTTGCACATTATTTGGTGTAAGCTGATTGAATCTTGTAGAACCAGCATTAACACTTGCAGAAAAATTTGTTCCTGGTCGGGATTTTCCATCTACAGTATGATTCCAGTTTACTTGAAAAGTCCTGTTCTTAAGAAAATCAGGATCTCCTCTAAAATTAAACCTGGTATTTTGCATACTAAAGTTAAAAGCACCACTATAGCGATATCTTTTTCGGTAAGTTGGATTTGCATTTATAGACCATCCTCCATAAGAATAAATATTTCCATATACTTTCACATCCCAATACTCACTTAGCACTTTGTAATAACCAAGACCTTCTAAGCCAAGTCCAAATTGTTCATTACTTGCAAATCGAGGTGGCATTAATCCAGAATGACGACCTTGACTTAAAGGGTAAAAACCAAATGGTAAATAAATGGGCACTGGTACACCTTCAAATTCTAGATGCGCCGGACCAGAAACGGCAAGTTTCTGATTTATTACCTTCATTTTTGGTGTAACGAAGTCAAAATGGGGTTCATCTAACAAACAAGTTGTAAATCTAGCCCTCTTAATAAAAGTCGTATTCTCATTAACCTTTTTAGCCACTTCACCAATTACTAAAAATTCACCTTGTTGAGAATAAGTGTTTTTTGTTAATCCTACCTGAGATTTGAAATTATACCGAATTGTATCACTGGTAAATTCACTTTCACCACTTTTGAAATGTGCCGTTTCAATGACTGCACCTGAACTGTCTTTTGCATTTACTGCAGTTACTATCTGCGTTGCTTGATCTACCTCCACCTGCGGAGCTGTTAAAGTTATATCCTGATATTGAGTTTTAGTTTTGCCATATAAAAGCACTTTCTTTTGTGCTACCAAAATAACTGCAGAATCCTGGGCTTCATATTTGAGTGGCGCCTCAAGTGTATCCTTTGATATTTTTAATGAAAACGAATCAACCTTTTCGGTGAAAATAGTAGAATCGGTTGAAGGTTTTTTTGTTGTATCTGTTAAAGGAATTCCAATACTATTGACAGTGTCTTTTTTCAGCAACGGTTTAGTTGTGTCTGCCGTCATTGTTAAAGGACTGTAAAAATCATTTACAGGAGAAGCATAAGCCGTAGTTTTCCACGTTATTGTGCAAAATATAACAGCAGTGATTATCCCGTAAAAAAATATTTTTGACTTAAATTTGTACAGTTGCTTCATCAAGTAAGAAGCAAATGTAAATCATTATCCCTCTGCATCCTATGAAGATTAGTAAACAATTTGTGAATATTCTATAAGTACTAAAGACCTGAAAAGCCATGATTGGAAGAACCCTTATTATTTTTCTTGTTTGTTGTAGCAGTATAACAGTATTTTCTTTTATAAAAAATGCCCCTCCATCTTTAAAAAAGCAGAAAGCAATACGCACAATTATAGTTGATGCTGGTCATGGAATTATGGAAAATGGAGGTCATAATGGTGCAAAGGGCTCCTACTCCTATGAAGACGATATTTGTCTTGCAATTTCTAAAGAATTTATAAAGAATCTGCAAAAAGAATTACCAGAAATCAAAGTTGTGGAAACAAGGCCTACAGAAAAAATCACTTCTTTAACTCGTAGAGCCAACATTGCAAACGAAAACAAAGGGGATTTATTTTTTTGTATTCATGTAAATGCAGCTGTCCCAATTAGAAAAAGGGAATTTATTGGAAACAAAACAGTGACTTACTATACAGGAAAAGGAAGTAATCGTAAAAAGAAAACCAAACAAGTACCTCAATACAAGACATATACTGTATCAAATCCAGCTAAAGGGACAGAAACTTATATATGGGGCGCACATAAAAGTGAAGAAAAAGAATTGGCAGTACGGGAAAATGCTCCAATTCTTCAGGAACAGGATTTCAAAAAAACTTATGGTGATATTGATCCCAATTCACCAGAGTTTGTAGCACTTTCTTTATTAAAAACAAAGCAATATTTTAAAAGAAGTGCAACACTAGCTGGTTTTGTACAGGATGAATTTGCTAAAGTTGGAAGAGTAGATCGTAATGTAAAACAACGTGGCGTGGGAATTTGGGTATTGCAAGCTACAGCTATGCCAAGTGTTTTGGTAGAAACGGGTTATATTACTAACCGTGCTGAAGAAGATTACCTGAATAGTAAAGCTGGACAAAAAGAATTGGCAGATTGTATGATTAGGGCTTTAAAGACTTATATTGATTGGATTGAAAAGCAACAGGACGAAACCGATAAACGTAATAATAGTTCAAATACAAATAAATCAAGAGATGTAAATAATTTTCTGAAAATGATTGAAGAAAAGGAAAAGGCTTATGTTCGCTGATTCTCCCAAAAATTTATTCAAATATGATTTTTTAAGGGCAAAATAACTGTTGATGAAAAAACTACTAACCTCATTCTTTCTTGTATATATAATTACAATTTCTTCGAATATAATTGCGCAGGATAATGCCAATAAAGCATTAAGGACTTTAATTATTGATCCGGGGCATGGAGGGCAAGATCCTGGTGCAAAAGGTACCTTAGAATCTGAAGCAAATGTTGCTTTAGCAATTTCTCTAAAGCTTGGTGATACAATTGCGAAAGTATACCCCGATATAAAAACTATTTACACCAGAAAGACAGATATATTACCTGGAAACCTAACAGATCTGAATGCTTCACTCAAATACAGGGCAGATTTAGCCAATGAAAGTAATGGTGATCTTTTTATTGCCATTCATTGTAATTCTGCAGGTAGAGCTCCGGGTGGTTGGTATGAACGAAAAGTAGTTGGGAAAACACCATATACTCAAACCTATAAAAAGGGCAAAAAAACATATAAAAGAACTGCCTATAAATATGAATATGATAATGTATGGGTCGAAAATAAAGCAAAGGGTACGGAGACATATTTGTGGGCTATTGGAAAAAATGATGCAAAGACCAAGTCTGTTGCTAATAATGATTTTAGTGGTGAAATAGATTCTACATCTACTCTTTCACTTCCTGATCCATCAGACCCGGCTGAAAAAATTAGAATGTTGATTTATACTAAAAACTTCTTTAGTAAAAGTTATCAATTGGCTGATTTGGTGCAGGAAGAGTTTAAAAATTCTGGGAGGGTTGACAGAGGAGTAAAACAAAGAAATGATAAAGGTATTTGGGTCTTACAGGCCACTGCTATGCCTAGTATATTAATTGAAATTGGGTTTATTTCTAACAAGGAGGAAGAAGCATATATGCTAAGTGAAATCGGGCAAAAGGAAATAGTAGCCAATATTTTTACAGCCTTTAAAAAATATAAAGAGAAATTAGAGGCCAAAGCTGCAATAGCTGAAGAAATTAAAGAAAAGAAGTCATTTTAACTACTGTAATTAGTTTAAAAATAAATGGCTAATTTGGCAGCCTGAACTACTTGAAAGTCAAAGCAAAACATCCAAATGAAAATCAGTAACGAAACTAAAGTCGGTATACTTACTATTGTCGGCCTTACTATACTCATTTTAGGCTTTAATTTTTTAAAAGGAAAAGATCTTTTTAAGAAGAGCAAGAAAATTTATGCAGTTTTTAAAGACCTCGGATCTTTATCAAAGTCGAATGAAGTAAAAATTAATGGTTATGTAATTGGAACAGTTTATAGTTTAAAAGCTAAAGATGAAAATTTGAGTGGAATTGTTGCTACTATTAGCTTATCGCAAGAAGTAAATATTCCAATAGACTCAAAGGCAATGATTTCTTCCCCATTAGTTGGTGCTTCTTTTATAGTTATTGAAAAAGGAAAAGCGGTTGAATTTCTTTCTCCTGGCGATACATTAATGACAGTTGTTGACGTTGGTATCCTGGATGATGTAAAAGCACAACTTACTCCTACCCTTACCAAGGTTCGTTCTACACTGGATTCTTTAAATAATATTTTTGGTAGCATCAATGGCATTTTGAATTCAGAAGCAAGAGGCAATCTTCAACAAACATTAGCAAACCTCAACAAAGCTAGTAGTTCATTAAACGGGATGCTGGATAACCAAACAGGGGCATTAGCCAAAACACTTAAAAATGCAGAAGCATTAACAGGTAAATTACTCTCTAATACAGATGATATTTCTGCCACCATAAAAAATGCAAAAATTACTTCAGAAAAATTAGCCGCATTAGAATTAAAACCAACTATTGATTCATTAAATGCAATGATTGGAAGTTTGAAAAATACCGCAGCAAAAATCAATAGTAAAGATGGTACAATCGGAGCCTTGTTAAATGATAAGACACTTTATAAGAAACTAACTGATGCTATTCTGAGTGCAGAAATTCTTATGGATGATTTACGTAAAAATCCAAAACGCTACGTTAATTTATCCATCTTTGGTAAAAAAGATAAAAACGGGCCTATAACTTCGCCTGCTATTAAAGACAGCATTCCGAAGTAGATTAATTCAATGCGAAATTTTTTTTTACTTTTTTTATTGTTAATTGCCAGTTTAATTCTACCAGAATTATCAATGGCACAGGTAATTACACCTGAAACAGCAGTTCCTGCTCCTCCGTCAGATAGTTCACTAATCGTTCAAATTTTACCGGGTGTACGTAAATTAGAATTTCGAAAAGCAAACGATTCTACACAATTAACAATTTTGGCAGGCAATGTGAAATTGAAACAAGGAACTTCTTATTTCTTTTGTGATAGTTGCGTAATAAATGACAACACTAAAACTTTTGAAGCATGGGGAAAAGTTCATATAAATGATGCAGATACTATTAATGTATACTCAAATCATTTAAGATATTTCATGAATAAGCGAATTGCATTTCTTGATGGTGGAGTACGATTAACTGATGGAAAAGGGACACTCACTACTCCAGATCTGGAATATGATATGAGTACCGATATTGGAATATATACACATGGAGGTAAAGTTGTAAATAAAAAAACTGTCTTAACCAGTAAAGAAGGATATTATTATGCAGGACTGAAAGATGTTTATTTTAAAAAAAATGTAGTCTTGAATGATCCCGCATATAAAATAACAACTGATTCCTTATTATATAATACAGAATCGCAAACCGCCAGATTTATTGCACAAACATTAATAAAAGACAGTACCGGAAGAACGATAGAAACAAAAGAAGGTTTTTATAATATAGGAAGCGGTAAAGCAGAATTCGGAGGCAGGCCAATCATAAAAGATGGAAAATTAACAATAACAGCTAATACTATTATTAATGATGATAGTACTGGAATAAGTCAAGCCAGAGGTAATGTGATTATTATCGATACGGTGCAAAAAACAACCATCCTTGCAGGAGAAGTATTTCGGGATAATAAGAAGGATCGGATATTGGCTACCCGAAAGCCGTTAATGATTATTAAGCAGGATAATGATTCGATTTATGTAACTGCAGATACGTTATTTTCGGCCAGGTTAACTGACTTATATAGCAAAAAAGATTCATTAGTTAAAGACACTGTAAAAGGTGTAAAAGTAATTAATGTAAAAAATAATAAAGAAAAAACAGATAGTACAAACCGATATTTTGAAGCGTATAGAAATGTGAGAATTTTTTCTGATTCAATGCAGGCCGTCAGTGATAGTATGTTTTATTCTTTCAGAGATTCTACTTTCCGTTTATTTCAGAAGCCTGTAGTTTGGGCGAAAGAAAGCCAGATAACAGGTGATACCATATATCTGTTTACAAAAAATAAGCAAGCGGAAAAGCTTAAAGTATTTGAAAATAGTTTTATGGTAAATAAAATTGATCCTGAAGTTTTTAATCAAATAAAAGCTACGAGGATGGATGGGTTTTTTACGAATGGCAATATTGATTCAATCAGAGCAGCAGGATTAGCTGAAACAATCTATTTTATTCAAGATGAGGACAGCGCCTATACCGGTATTAATGAATCTACTTGCGATATAATTGATATTTATTTTGGGAAAGAAACGTTAGAGAAAGTTGTTTTGAGAAGCAATGTAGTAGGTACGATCTGGCCAATGAAACAAAAAGAACCCAAAGAGATGCGGCTACCAAATTTTCAATGGATGGAATCTCGTAGACCAAAAACTAAATTTGATTTATTTGATTAACCAATCTCTTTAAACAGTTTCAATAATTTTAAGAGTTGTCATTTTTTATAATCAGCTATCTTGAATCTACTTCCTTAATACTTTATCATTTCTTTTAGACTTCACGGCACTATTTTTCGTTCTACTTAAAGCAAAAATAGTTACCATGAAAAAAGCACTTCTTTTTACTCTATTTGCAATTAGTTTGTCTGCTATTAATAGTAATGCCCAAAATTATAAAACAGCACTTGGTGTCCGCCTTAGCAGTGCTGCAGCATACGTTAATAATTCTATTTCATTCAAACAGTTTATTACTGAAAAAACAGCTATCGAAGCTTTATTTTCATTTGGAGATCCAATCGCTTTAGGTGCATTAATTGAATTTCATAAACCATTGGCTTCAGAAGGTTTGAGTTATTATTATGGCGCTGGTGGTTATATCAGTTTTGTTAAGACATATGACCCGGTTAAAAATAAAAACGAGACCGATCCTAATTTTGGAGCACAGGGAATAATTGGCCTAGATTATAAATTTGCCAACATTCCACTTAACATATCCTTGGATTGGAAACCGGAACTAAACCTTGTTAGCGATATTAACTTTGAACCTGCTGCTATTGGATTCTCAGCTAGATTTACTTTTGGTAAATGATACAAATCAGTTAAAACATTAAAATACTTATACACAGAAAAAATAATATTTTCAATATTGGTTTATATACTCTACTTCAGGCTGTTATAAATTTCAATTCCAATAAAAATTGCATTAGTTTGCAAGATATGCACTCTTTAAAAGAATAAATACCGCAAATAAAGTCAAATTGTTTGCGGTATTTTGCGTTAAAAAAGCTAACTTGTTGTTACCAAGGTCAACAATAATGCTTAAAAAAGAGAGACAAGCTTATATTTTACAGCAAATCAATTTGCACAATAAAGTACTTTCCGCTGTACTTTCTTCAGAAATTAGTGTGTCTGAAGATACAATCAGAAGAGACCTGATTGATCTCGCCAATGAAGGTAAAGCGATTAAAGTACATGGAGGAGCATTATCCAATTCCTTTAATCATATTTATTTCCCCCAGAACAAGGTATACTCTCAAACACAAAAAAGAACGATAGCAGAGAAAGCAATTGGCCTTATAAACAATGGTATGTTTATTCTTACAGGGGGTGGAACTACCATTATTGAAATGGCCCGTTCCTTACCACATCAACTCAAAGCAACTTTCGTTTCGGGAAGTATACCAGCAATATTAGAATATATGAATCACCCGAATATTGATGTGATACTAATCGGCGACAAGATTTCAAAGAACTCAAAAATCACAGTAGGGTCAGAAGCGATATCTAAAATAAAACAGCTGAAAGCTGATATCTGTTTTATGGGTACAAATTCTATTGACCTGGAACATGGAGTAACTGATAATGATTGGGAAGTAGTACAGCTCAAAAGAGCAATGATAGAATCTTCAAAAATGGTCGTTTGTCTGAGTATATCAGAGAAAATAAATTCTTCGCAACCTATTCGTGTTTGCGGAATTGAAGACATTGATTTGTTGATTACGGAATTACCAACAAGTAATTCTTTATTAAAACCCTATATAGATGCCGGAGTAACTGTGGCATAACAAATTTGGAACTGCTTATTTATTTACATAATTAAAACTAAACATTATGAGAAAAATTCTCACACTGATTGTTGCCGGCTTCTTGCTGTTTACAACGTCATTGTTGGCACAGCAAAGAAAAATAACAGGAACAGTAACATCTCCTGTCAATGGTGCACCACTTTCTGGAGTGTCAGTAAAAGTTAAAGGTGAAAGAACGGGTGTACAAACGGATGCTTCCGGAATGTATACTATCAATGCTAAAACAGGAGATGTTCTTCAATTTTCGTATGTAGGCTTTGATATAATTGAGCAAAAAGTATCCACTTCATCTGAAGTTTCAGTTGTTTTGAAATCAAAAGACAACTCATTAGATGAAGCTGTTGTAACAGCCATGGATATCAAGAGAAATCCAAAATCTCTTGGATATTCAGTCCAAAAAGTAACTGGAGAAGAAATTGCCCAAACAGGAAGATCGAATTTTCTTAATTCACTTCAAGGTCGAGTAGCAGGATTATCTATTGGCGCAACCGGGGGATTACCTGGCGCATCGAGTAGTATTGTATTAAGAGGCGGTACCTCATTCGACGGGAATAATCAGCCACTATTTGTAATTGATGGTATACCTGTCGACAATTCTACACTTTCGGAGGGGAGTTTACTTAATGATGCAGCAAACAGAAACGCTGATTATGGAAACAGAATGGGTGATTTAGATCCTAATGATATTGAGTCGATCACCGTATTAAAAGGACCATCTGCCACTGCATTATATGGAATAGAAGCTGCCAATGGCGCTTTGGTAATAACTACTAAAAAAGGTAAGAAGGGAGCAATTAAAGTCTCTTATTCAAACAATTTCCGGTTTGAAAACAGTACCCGTTTCCCAGAAAGACAAATGGAATATGGTACAGGTACACTTGGGGTTAGTTCTAATACAACAATTTCTCATTGGGGAGATAAAATTGGGAATGCTCCTACTTATGACAATGTTTCTAATTTCTTTAAAACAGGTTTTCTTAATTCTCATAACCTGAGTTTATCGGGAGGTTCAGAATTATTAAGCACAACTATTTCATTAAATAACCTTTCGCAGGATGGTACAGTTCCAAATACTAATTATGTAAGAAGATCTATTCGTATGAATCTGTCTTCTACTATTAGTCCAAAACTCAAAATGAATGGTTCTGCTAATTATATATTTTCAAAAAATAATAAAGGAACAAAAGGTGCGAATAGCTTTTACTACTATTCCTTAATATGGCCAATTGTAAAAGATATGCGAAACTGGCAGAACGATAACGGAGAAAGGGTAAATCTACTGGATCAGGATGATACTTTTGATAACCCTTATTTTGATGTTAACAAAAATGGAACTTCAGATAATACAAAAAGGATATTACTCAATGGTAGTTTATCGTACGATGTGACTAGCTGGTTTAATTTAACAGGAAGAGTTGGATATGATGAATACACGACGAATGGTTTAACTTTTTATGATCCAGAATCAAACCAATCTATTCCCAACAGAGCAAATTCAAAAGCAGTTGGAGGTATTATGCTTGATTACGTTTCTCAATTCAAATTATTGAATTCTTATTTTCTTATGAATTTCAAAAAATCGTTTGGAAATTTCAACACGGCTCTAACAACTGGTTTAAATCTAGATGATAAATTATCCAGAACAGATTCGAGATATGGTGAAACATTTAATGTGCCTGGTCTCATTAGCATAAACAATGTAAGAAGTTCATCAATTCAAGCTGCAACAAGAGGATATAGACGAAGAACAGTTGGTGTATTTGGCGATTTAAAACTTGATTATAAAAATTATTTATTCTTAAATATTACAGGTAGAAATGACTGGTCTTCTACTCTTCCGGTTCAAAACAATAGTTTCTTTTATCCTTCAGCTAGTCTGAGTTTTGTATTTACTGATTTATGGAAACCGGCAGGAACCGCATTTACTTTTGGAAAATTAAGGGCCTCTCTTGCTCAGGTAGGAAAAGATGCACCACCTCACAAATTTAATCCGGCATTAGATAATTTTTCAAGAACAGGTGGCGGTTTTGCAGTAAGCTTTTTTGGCGCAAACCCAAATATAAAACCTGAAACGACAACATCTTGGGAAATAGGTGGTGAATTCAGATTTTTTAATAATAAGCTAACTGTTGATGCAACTTATTATTCGGTAAGAAGTAAAGATCAGATTGTTACTACCCGATTGAGTTATTCATCTGGTTATATCCTGCAAATTGTAAATTCAGGAGTAATGCAAAACAGAGGGTTTGAATTATTAGTTACTGGTAAACCAGTTGTGAAAAAAGATTTTTCATGGAATGTGATTGGTAATTTTTACCTGAATAGAAATAAAGTAATTGCGTTGCCAGGCGGTTTCCCGGAATTTTATTTATCTGATACATGGCTTGCTGGAAATGTTAGAGCTGGTTATGTACCGGGTCAGTCCTATTATGCTTTCAGTGGTGTTGGATTTCAAAAGTCGGCTGATGGACAAACTATAATTGGAGCAAATGGATATCCGGCCAGAGATGGAAGTTTTCATTATATCGGTAGCAGGGAACCTAATTTTAATCTGGGTATAACGAATGTATTGAGATATAAGAACTTCACATTAGGTATGTTATGGGATTGGAAAAATGGAGGTGACATTTTTAATGGAACTGAATATGCACTTACCTCAGCAGGACTTAGTGAAAGAACATTGCAAAGAGGACAATCAATAGTTTTTGATGGTGTAGACATTAATGGAGTAAAAAATACTCAATCTGTAGTATTATCACAAGCCTATTTCCAAAGTAGTACACTTGGTGGATTGAATGAAGAAAATTTTATTGAAAGGGATATAAACTGGTTAAGACTTAGAGATATAAATCTCTCCTATACGATTCCAGAAAGTGCTTTCAAAAATATTTTTATTAAAGGAGTGGATATCAATGCAGGTGTAAGCAATCTGGTTCTAATTACAAACTATACTGGTGCTGATCCTGATGTAAATGGATTAAATGCTTCTAACAGAGGAAGCGGTGCGGTTGGATTTGATTATTTTTCATTACCGGCTCCAGTTGCATTTCAGCTAGGCCTTAATATTAGATTTTAACCCTTTAAAAAAATAATTATGAAAAAAATAATAATAATAGCTCTTGGAGCAATGATGTTATTAAATACATCATGTAAAAAGTATCTTGATATTAACGATGATCCCTATCTTCCTCAAATAGCACCACCCAATACATACTTACCGAATATTTTATATTCAGTAGCTGAGGGTGAAATGTTTGATGGTAGATTTATTGGATGTTATATTCAATATTGGAATAGAACTGCAGCTAACTATAACTATGATAGGCATGGTAGCAGAATTGGACAGGGAAGTACTACCGATATAACACAAGCTTTCAGAAATCATTATTGGGTTGCCGGTTCTGGTATAAATGAAATGATCGGCCAGGCTAAAAAAAGTGGTTTTGGTGGTTATGAAGGTATTGGTAATGTTTTAAAGTCATTTAGTTGGCAAGTTGTTGCTGATCAGTATGGTGAAATGACATTTAATCAGGCCTGGGATAATACGAGAACTACGTTTACTTATGATCCACAAAAAGAAATTTATGCAGGTATTCAAGCTTTAGCAGATAATGCTATAACACAATTAGATGCTGGAGGAACTATAGATCCAAAATTAGCATCCTGGGATTTAATGTATAATGGTGATTTGGCAAAATGGAAAAAATTTGCATATGCTGTGAAAGCAAGACTTGAATTACACAAATCCAATAAAGCATCTTTTAATGCAGATAAAGTAATTGAATATGTTGATAAATCCTTTTCAAGTAATGCAGACAATGCAGCTGTAAAATTTGATGGTACTGATGGCAATACTTCCAGTTTCTTTGGTAGTAACCGGGGTAACTATGGTAGTTACAAACCAGGTATGGCTATAATTAATTTAATGAATGGCAATTATTTTACAAGTGTAGTAGATCCAAGATTGTCTTTAATGTTTAATGCACATTCCGATGGAAAATATAGAGGTCTTGCCCCGGGTGTAGGTGATACAGCTACATTAAAAGCACCTACAATGTATGGCAAATATTTATTTTTGAACAACGCTTCTTTTCCCGTGATTAGCTATCCGGAATTGCAGTTTATTAAAGCAGAAGCTGCATTTAAAAAACCTAATAAAACTTTAGCTTATAGTGCATTTCTTGAAGGTATAAAAGCACATATGAGTTTTGTGGGTGTATCAACAGCTAATGCGAACGCTTATCTTGCAAGCAGTGCAGTTCCTCAATCTGCTAATGCTTTAACACTAAAAGATATCCTTTCACAAAAGTATATAGCTCTTTTCATGAATAATGAAACCTGGTCAGATCTACGTAGGAATGATTACAATCCAACTCTATATCCTACTTATATCGTTCCAGCAAGTATAAAACCAGAGAACAATGGAAAATTTGTTCAACGAGTAGTTTATAGACAGTTTTCAGAATTTGATTGGAATATTGCTGCTGTTGTACAACAAGGTGCCGATCAACCGGACTATCATACCAGAAAAAACTGGGCTTTTACAGATCAGGAGTAGTAACTGGAATAATTATTAAATAACAATAAAAAATGCCCCTTTAATGGGGCGTTTTTTTTATGTAATCTCTTTGATTTAAAAATTGCAAGTTTTGCAGGTAATTTCGTGTATTTTCTAATTTGTGCAAATAATTTCGAGATTTTGCGCTTTTATGCATTTTATTATATAATTTACGTTTTCAATTACTTTAAAATGCTCAAAAAGGAAAGGCAGGCTTTCATTTTACACCAAGTAAACCTGCACAATAAGGTCCTTTCTGCAATGCTTTCCAATGAAATAAATGTATCTGAAGACACTATACGGCGTGATTTACAGGAATTATCAAATCAGGGAAAAGTTATAAAAGTTCATGGTGGTGCATTGTCCCATTCTTTTAACCGTGTTTATTTTCCAGCAAATGAAGTTTATTCTCAAACTCAGAAAAGAATTATTGCTCAAAAAGCTATTGGGTTATTAAGTAATGGAATGTTTATCCTTACCGGCGGTGGTACTACTATTATTGAAATGGCAAGAAGTCTGCCCCCACATTTATATGCAACTTTTATTTCAGGAAGTATACCGGCAATATTAGAATATATGCACTATCCTAACATAGAGGTGATTCTGATAGGTGATAAACTTTCTAAAAATGCAAAAATAACTGTTGGTTCTGAGGCAATTGCCAAAATAAGACAAATTAAAGCGGATATATGTTTTTTGGGAACAAACTCAATAGATATTGAGCATGGTATTACTGATAACGATTGGGAAGTAGTTCAACTTAAAAAGGCCATGATTGAATCTTCAAAAAAAGTTGTATGCCTGACAATTTCAGAAAAAATAAATTCAGCACAACCTATACGGGTTTGTGGAATAGATAAAATTGATCTATTGGTTACTGAATTATCACCAGACGACCCATTACTAAAACCTTATGTTGAAGCCGGGGTAAATGTGGCTTAATAAAAATGGAACTGCTTATTTATATATATTAATTAAAAAAAACAGCTATGAGAAAAAATCTCCGATTGTTCTTAGTCTTTCCTTTGCTGCTATTGGTGCTTTCTAAACCTGTGATAGCTCAGGAAAGAAGTGTATCTGGTACAGTTACATCTGATGAAGACGGGTTGTCAATGCCCGGAGTATCAGTTACGAACTTGAAAACAAATATTCGCACAAAAACTAATGATGCCGGCTATTATAGCATAAATGCTACTACAGGGGATCAACTTGTTTTTACTTTTGTAGGTTTTGTTGAAAAAAAAATGATAGTACCTGCTTCGGGTTTGGTTAATATCAAATTGGTATCAGCTGAAAACGAATTAGGTAATGTAATCGTAACTGGTTACGGCGTTAAAAGAAATAAAAGAGAGCTTGCTTATCAAGCCCCGACAGTAAAAGGCGAGGAAATTGCACAAACCAGACGTGACAATTTTCTTAATGCATTAGCCGGTCGTGTACCTGGATTAACAGTTACATCAAGTTCAGGATTACCTGGAGCTAGTTCACAAATAGTACTTCGAGGTGCTACTTCTATGAGTGGTAATAACCAACCTTTATTTGTAGTGGATGGTGTCCCATTAGATAATAGTGGATTAAACCAAGAGTCATTAATAGCAGCTAGTAATACAAATGCAGTAGGGTTTGCTAACAGAAATAGCGATTATACAAACCGTATTGCTGACATAAATCCAGAAGATATTGAGGAAGTTGTTATTTTGAAAGGGCCGGAAGCAACAGCATTGTATGGGTCTGATGGTGCATCTGGAGCTATTGTAATAACTACCAGAAAAGGTGTAGCTGGAAAAGCCAGAGTCAGCTATGACAATGCTTTCCGTGTTGACGAAGTTTATCGCTTTCCAAATATACAAACCAAGTTTGCAAGAGGAACAAACGGAATTTACAATCCGGAAGCATATTCTACAACTTATGGCTTTCGCTATTTTGGGCCTGAGTATGCAGCTAACACACCTTTATATGATAATATTCAAAACTTCTTTAGGCGATCTTTTTCTCAACAACATAATATTTCCTTAGAAGCTGGAAATGCAGAATCAAGCTATCGTTTTTCTGCTGGCTATCTTGATTCAAGAGGTGTGGTTGCAAATACTGGATTAAACAGGCTTACCTTAAGGATTTCTGCTCAGACAAAGCTTAACAAGAATATGAAAATTTCATCAAGCTGGTCTTATATACTTTCTGATAATGACAAAGTTCCTAAAGGTGCAGGTACTTATTATAATAATCTTATTACTTATCCAAAAGATATTGATGCCAGAAACTTTGTTAATTCTGATGGTACAAGAAAGATTATAAAAAATACACTTGACTTTGCAACAGAGTTTGATAATCCTTATTGGGATGTAAATAAAAATAGTAGTAATGATAAAACAAATAGGCTGACGGGTAATGTTAACTTTAGTGCAGATCCTTTAAAATGGCTAAATCTTACAACTATTATAGGTATTGATAATTATTCTACTGAAGGATATTATCTTACTCATCCTAACTCCCGCTACGGATTTGCTACAAGAGGATTTATATCTTCTTATGTACAGAATTATCAAAATCTTAATGGTTTAGCAAGAGCTACAGTTAAAAAAACAATTGCTGAAAAATTTAATAACACACTAAGTGCTTCTTTCTATGTTGAAAGTGGTAAAAGAAGTATTTATGCACAAAAAGGTGAGCAATTCTATGAAACGGAATTTATTTCTATTAATAACACTCAACCGTTAACACAAGCAGCAAAATTGACAAGAAGTGAAATTAGAAAAATCAGAATGTTTGCTAATTATACACTTGGTTATAATAACATATTGTATCTTAATTTTTCAGCTATTAGAGAAGGAAACTCAACACTTACGTCAGCTTTCTTTGATAAAGTTCCATTCTTTAATTATGGTAGTGCTTCTGCAAGTTTTGTATTTACTGACTTAAAAGGTTTAAAAGATAATAAAATATTAAACTACGGTAAGTTGAGATTATCATATGCTACATCTGGAAAAGCTCCGTATGCTTCTTATGTAATTGACCCACAATTTTCACCGCAGGTTACTACTGGAGGCGGTTATGCATTGGGAGTATTTGCAAGTAATGTAGATCTTCGCCCAGAGATAACCCGCAACTTTGAAGTAGGTGGAGAATTTCAGTTCCTTAAGAAAAGATTATCTCTTGATATTGCCTATTATAACTTAAACACAAAAGATCAAATTGTATCTAACAGATTGAGTTATGGTACCGGTGGTGTATTAAAATTTATTAATGGTGGTGTAGTTGAAAACAAAGGATTGGAGATTCAGTTAAAAGCTTTAGCAGTAGATAAAAAGAATTTTAACTGGGATGTTACAGTAAACTTTGATAAGAACCGGAGCACAGTTAAAAAAATGCCAGCGGATTTGCCGCTTTATTATGATTCTGATACGTGGGTATTTGGTGCAGTTCGTTCTGAAGTCTCTGTGGGTACATCTGTTGGCAACTTAGTTGGGTTTGCATTCCGCAGAAATGATGCAGGACAATTGTTAATCTCTCCAACAACGGGTTTGCCTTTAACTACATCGACTTATGTTAATATTGGTGATAGAACTCCTGATTTTAAATTCGGCATTATTAATAGTTTTACATTCTTTGAAAATTTAAACCTTTCTTTTAATCTTGATATTAGAAAAGGTGGAGTAGTTTTCAATGGCAATGAGGCAATGATGATATTAACTGGAACAAGTAAAAAGACACTTGATCGCCTGCAACCTAGAGTTATTGATGGTGTACTTGCTGATGGTTTAGAAAATTCAACTAGCCCAACAAAAAACAATATCACTATAGTTCCTTATTACAGAAATGATTATTATGATGGAGCTTTTGCTGAAGGAGATTTTGCTGAAGAAGTAAATTGGCTACGTATGAGAGATCTTACACTTAGCTATCGCCTCCCACAGAAATGGGTTAAACGTCAAAAAGTTTTCAGGAATGCATCTGTGTTTGTTACTGGTACCGACCTATTCATGATCACAAATTACTCTGGTATGGATCCAAATGTGAATGCATTGAATTCTTCTACAGGTGGTTTTGGTGGGTCTGGTATAGATTATGGAGCCATTCCAAATCCCAGGGGAATTAATTTTGGTATTAAAGCACAGTTCTAAACCAACAAAATTTAAATTATGAAACATACTTATAAAATTGTCTTATTAGCAGCTTTTTTCTCATTAGCTATGAGCAGTTGTAAAAAATATCTGAACATTAATTCAGATCCAGATACACCTCAAAATCCTTCAAACAGTTCAGTTTTTCCTGCCATGCTATCTGCTATTCCAAGAGGGGTACAATTTGATGCCCGCTACATGAGCAAATATGTTCAGAATTTGGCAGCTTCTGCAAATGGTAATAATGACACATGGGACAGACATGGCTATCTTTCTGGTAGTGATGCCTCTGGCGACATTTGGCGACAAACATATTTTGGGCTAGGTAAAAATTTGAACTATATAATTGATAATGGTATTCAAAAAAATCAGTCTGATTATGTTGGAGCTGCATTGGTATTAAAAGCTCTAATGTTTCAGATGGCTACGGATTACCATGGTGATATAATTTTTCATGAAGCTTTTAAAGAGAATACATATTATTTTAGATATGATTCACAATTAGTAGTTTATAAAGGTGTTGATTCTATCTGTCGCTTGGCTGATGCTTATTTTACAAAATCAGCATCTGAAACAGCGACATTGGGTGTAGGAGATTTTGTTTATAATGGCGACATAAATAAATGGAAGAAATTAAACTATGCTATACTTGCCAAAAACTTCCACCGATTTACAAACAAAGCCGGTATGTATAATGCTGACTCGGTAATTAAGTATTGTGATTTAGCAATGGGATCGGTAAATGATGATTTTGTTATACCATTTGATGCTACTAAAAATGATGATGCAAATTTTTATGGTACATATCGAAATAATTTGACTTCATTCAGACAAACAAATTTTATTGTAAAATTATTAGATGGCACAAGTCTTACCGGTGCTAGCACACCCGCTACTTTAGATCCAAGAATATCTCATATGCTTTCAGCTTCGCAGGATGTTACCAATGGAAATGGAGGGTATCGTGGAGTTGAACCAGCTTTGGGAGATCCTTTTAGTGCTTTAACAGGTACCTATACGGTTGGTTCTGCAAACTGGATTAATGCTCGCAAACGAGTTGCTGTAGTATGGGGCGATAGTTTATATGCTAACCCAAGTGCTGCTAATTTTTCAGCTACTACAACTGGTAAATACCTTTTTAAAGACAAAGCTGTGATGCCTGTTATTTCTTACACTGAAATGCAGTTTATTAAAGCTGAAGCAGCATTCCGTAAAGGTGCGATGGGTACTGCTCACGCAGCATATTTAGCAGGAATTAATGGGCATTTTGATTTTATAAATAGAAATTATGGTTCAATAAGAGGTAATTCAACTATTTATAATGGATCTCCTATTTCTACTGCTGCCAGAACTGCTTATCTGGCCAGTGCGAATGTAAAATCACAAGCTCTATTAAAAATCACTGATATTATGTTACAGAAATATATTGCATTATGGGGTTGGGGATTTTTAGAAACCTGGGTAGATCTTAGACGTTTTCATTATCTCGATCTTGATCCTGGAACTGGACAACAGGTTTATGTAAATTTTGCATTTCCTACCAGCTTCTTTCCAAATAACTTGAATAAACCTGTCCAAAGAGTAAGGCCAAGATTTAATTCTGAGTACGTTTGGAATTTAGAGGAACTAAAACGAATTGGAGCAGATCAACCGGATTATCATACATATGAAGTTTGGTTCAGTAAACCTTAATAAGAATATTTAAACATACTCGATATGAAAAAAAATATAAAAATTCCATTACTCGGACTCTTCACAATTTTATTTTTTAGCAGTTGTGAAAAGAATAAATTTAGCCTCAAAGAAACAAATTTCATTGATGGTAAAGCACAGTTGAAAGTTAACTTTGTATCATCTTACAGAAATAACCCCGCAGTTCAATTAAAAATTGACGATGTAAGAGTAAGTAATAACTACACTTATTTTACTCCTTTCCCTGGTGGCGGATTAAATACCGGTGGAGGGAACTATGCAGATTATCTTTCTGTTGATCCAGGTTCTCATACCATTAAAATTAGTGTCCCCAACGTTGGTACAAACAATGATTCGATGGTATTAGCTACTGCAACTGTTGATTTGACTGTTAATAAGACTTATTCCTTGTATTTTGCTGATACAGCTGCAACTACTATTAACAAGTTGTTGGAAGATGATTTGTCTTCACCAGATTCTGGCTATATTAAGTTTCGGTTCATTAATTTAATGCCAGATTTACCAGCTGGACTTGACTTATATTTTGGTACAGGCTTTACCAGCACTACTTCTGTAAAAGTAGCTGGCCCTATTCTTTATCAGAATGTAAGTGATTATTTCACTGTAGCTTTAAATAGTGGGTCATCATGGTCTATTCGTCCGGCTGGTGCTGCTGCTACAACAACTGCAATTGCAACTTATGCAAGTGCTAGTTCTGTAGTGAACCAACGGGTCTTTACCATTACATCCAGAGGATACAATTCAATTACTTCTACTGCAGATCCAAGAAGAAGATTATTTAGCTTTATCTATAACCGCTAATTATTTTAATTTCTATAAAAGCTCCGGTTTTGCCGGAGTTTTTTTTTTGAATTTTATTTTATGAATGAAAAATTCTCTGTTCCTAAACACTCAATACTTTTATTGACAATCTTGATTATTTCTTCTAGAATCAATGCTCAAGTTGATTTAATAAAAAGTAATCTTGATAAATGGAGAACTGATTATCCGCAGGAAAAAGTATATCTGCAAACAGATAAATCGTATTACGTTGGTGGAGAAGATATTTGGATAAAAACATGGTGCACAACAATAGATGGTCCTACCTATTTAAGCCGTATAATTTATATTGATATTGTAGATCAAAAAGGAAATGTGGTACAAAAAAAATTATATCGACTTGATAGTTTAGGAAGCTCTGCTGCCAACTTCATTATACCTGGCAATATCGAATCTGGTAATTACTCAGTAAATGCATATACACTATGGATGCTAAACTTTCCTGAATTTATTTTCAGAAAAAATATTTTTATCTATGGTAACGATTATAATCCAAATGCATCTGTTGCAAATAACATTAGAGCTAAACTGCAATTAACTTTTTTTCCCGAAGGTGGAGATTTAATCAGTGGCATAGAAAATAGAGTGGCATTTAAAGCAACCGATACTTATGGCTATCCAATTAACGTAAGTGGTCAAATTGAAACAGATGATGGAGCAAAAATTATTGAGTTTTCTGCAGAACATGATGGGATGGGATTTTTTGAATTTCAACCAGTATTTGGAAAAAAATATAAAGCAGTAATTACTTCCGCTGGCAAGAATAAATTAAATTTCCAATTACCAGACGTAAAAGAAGAAGGTGTAAATCTTAAAATAAATAATACAAATCCAAGCAGGCTTTTTTTTGTTGTAAACAGAGGAGAAAAGAATAAAGAATCCTTTAATGAGTTAAGAGTAGTTACCCAACTCAATTATCAAGTTATTAATACTACCCTACTTAATATTGACGAGGGCCAATCTGCAGCTAGTATTAGTAAAAAAGGATTACCGCCGGGTATTTTACAAATAACAGTATTTAATAAAAATAACTTACCAATTGCTGAAAGAATTGCATTTAACGAAAATTACTCTTTTGCCCAACCTATCATTAAAAATGAATTGAAAAACCTGAATACAAAAGGAAAAAATAGAATCAGTTTTAATTTTGATAGTACTGCAAACCCTTCAATTTCCTGTCTGGTTACAGGTTATGACTCAAATCTAATTTATGAAGATAACATCGCATCATCCTTATTATTTGCTGGAGAGCTGAAAGGCCCCATTTATAATGAAGGTTATTATGTAAAGGATAAAAATCCAGCAACCTTACGTCACCTTGACTTACTTTTAATGACACAAGGATGGAGACGATTTAATTGGAAAAAAGTTAATAGTTTAGAACCAATTGCATTAAAATATCCTGTTGAGTCTTCACTTTCTTTTAGAGGGACTATGCGTAAAAGCGATAGAAATGATATTGTTAAGGATGGCAGAATATCGTTTCTAATTCGTGGAGCAGATTCTACCTCAATTCTTGCAGAAGCAACGGTTACTGACAAAGGTGAATTTTTACTTGCTGATATTAATTATAAAAAGGATGCAGAAGTGGCCTATATGGGCACAAATAATAAAAAAGAAAACTTGATAGTTGATGTAAAACTTTTCCCAAACTATATTGACAGTTTGAGAAAATCTGTTTTTACTTCAACACTTAGCCTTGATACTATAGAATTCGGAAGTAGCCGTTCACAATTGTTTTTATCCTTACAAGCAGGAATACTAAATAATGATACTGCTGCTAAATATAAGCAGCTCGAAAATGTAACATTAAAAGCCAGAAAAGTTTCGAAAATAGATTCCTTGAATAATGAATACGCCACTGGCATTTTTCAAACAGGAAAGTCAATCGATCCACAAGAATTGAAAAATGTATTCTCAATCTGGCAAATGCTGCAACAATCTGTACCTGGTATAACTATAGAAGGCAATCCATTTGACCCAACAGTTTCATTCAATAGATTTTCTGGATTAGCGATAGCTAACCCAATTAGTGGCGAAGAAAGCTCTGACCCACTTAGCACACCTGACGTTTTAGAAGAAGGTGGAATTGCATATTTTATTAATGAAGTGAATGTAAGCAAAGATGTTATCAATTCACTTTCCGTTAATGATATTGCCTTAATTAAAGTTTTAAAAAATGAAGCTGCTGCATTAGGAGTAACACAAGGGGCTATTGCTTTTTATACTAAAACAGGAAAAGACTTTAGTGCCAGAATTTATGATAAAACATATACTAGAGAAAGGCGAGAAGGATATTCCATTGTAAAAGAATTCTATTCGCCAGACTATTCTGTTCAAGCAAAAAAACTGGAAAATGATAGTCGGTACACTTTATATTGGAGTGGTGATATTGCTCCTGCAAAAGATGGAAAATATAGATTTGAGTTTTATAATAATGATGTGAGTAAAAAACTCCGGTTATTAATTCAAGGCATCAGTCCCGATGGTGAATTAATTTATCATCAATATATTATTGAATAATTTCAATTTAAACTTTTTATCATCCAAAAAATATATACGCCATAGCAATTGCTGTAAGTATACCTGCCAGATCTGCCAACAGCATTGTTCCTACTGCATACCGGCTGTTTTTAATTCCTACGGCTCCAAAATAAACTGCAATAATATAAAAGGTTGTGTCTGCTGAACCCCTAAATACTGATGCAAGGTTGCCGGCAAATGAATCTGCGCCATGTGTATTTAACGTATCAATCATCATTGCTCTTGCTCCACTACCACTCAGTGGCTTTAATAATGAAGTAGGTAAACTATCAACTATTCTTGTATCGCCTCCAAACATTGTAAAGAGGTTTTTTATTCCATCCATTACAAATTCAAATGCGCCACTATTTCGAAGCAAACAAATTGCAACAAGTAATCCTACCAGATAAGGGATAATTTTTACTGCAGTTTCAAAACCTCCTCTGGCACCATCAATGAATGCATCAAAAATGTCTATTTTTTTGTATAAACCTCCTAGCACTATTAATAAAAAAATTAATAGAATAATGCCGTTACTCAAACTTGTGGAGAATAACTGAATGCCGGAAGCATCTAATGTTTTAATATAAATTAGTAACCCTGCAAAAAGTAAAGCAATTCCAAATACCCAGGCTATTATTACAGGTTGAAATACTTTAATCTTCTGCCGCCAACTAACAATCAGCATTGATGCAATGGTAGCTGCAAAAGTGGCGATCATACAAGGAATAAATATATCAGTTGGATGCATTGAATTAAGTGCTACCCTATCTGCAATAATACTAGTAGGTATAAGCGTAAGCCCTGAAGCATGCAAGCATAGAAACATTAATTGTGCATTAGAGGCAGTTTCTTTACTTGGATTTAACGTTTGAAGACTTTCCATTGCTTTTATGCCAAATGGTGTAGCAGCATTATCAAGTCCCATTAAATTTGCTGAAAAATTCATGACCATGTGTCCCATAGCTGGATGATTTTTTGGCACTTCAGGAAATATCTTAGAAAAGAAAGGTCCAATGAGGCGACTTAAAAAATAAATGCCCCCTGCCCTTTCCGCTACACTCATAAATCCCATAAACAAAGCCATAATACCTATTAAACTTAAACTTAGGTTTACAGCATCTTTAGTGGTTTCAAAAACACCATTGGTAGATAGTAATCGTACTGCTCTATAACTATTATTTTCCCCTTTAAAAACTTTTTCTTTTCCCCAGGTAGCAACATTTCTTTGCTCCAACTCTGATTTTACAGTCATTGGAAGTGCAGCATATTCGACTACTCTATTTGTAACGGTATCCTTGCTTTTTCCAGTTACTAAATTGCTAAAAATATTTTTCTGGCCATTTTCAAATAAAAGTCTTCCTGTAGCAGTTAATAAAGCAATAATGATGAATGCGGACCATATTCTGCTGAGTGCCATTTAAATTTCAGTTTAAGCTTTGAAGTTAATGGTTAGATTTCAAACAACCATCAGGGCTTAATCCTTATCTTTGCGCCTCGAAAATTTAGAACAATATGGCATTACAAGCAGGTATCGTAGGACTTCCAAATGTGGGCAAATCAACATTATTTAATGCAGTAAGCAATAGTGCAAAGGCGCAAGCCAGTAATTATCGCTTTTGTACAATAGATCCAAATGTGGGTTTGGTAGATGTGCCTGATTCCCGGCTAAATAAACTAGCAGAATTGGTAATACCTGAAAAAGTAGTGCCAACACAAATTGAAATTGTAGATATAGCCGGTCTTGTTCGTGGTGCCAGTAAAGGAGAAGGATTAGGTAATAAATTTCTTGGTAATATCCGTGAAGTGGATGCAATTATCCATGTGATCCGTTGTTTTGAAGATGAAAATATTCTTCGTGATGAAGGAGCAATTAATCCGGTTAGTGATAAAGAAATAATTGAAACTGAGTTACAGTTAAAAGACCTGGATAGTGTAGATAAGAAAATCCAAAAAACGCAAAAGCAATTAAAAGTCGAACCACAGTTAAAAAGTGAATTAGAAGTATTACTTCGTTGTAAAGAGCATCTTGAAAAAGGGAAAAGTATTCGTTCGCTTGGATTGGATAAAGAAGAGTATTTAGCTGTTGAAGATCTTTTTCTGTTAACAGATAAGCCTGTGTTGTATGTAGCAAATGTAGATGAGCCATCCATGCATACTGGTAACAAATATTCAGAAGCATTAATAGCTGCTGTAAAAGACGAAAATGCTGAAGTGATAATAATGAATAATAATATTGAAGCGCAAATTGCTGAAATGGATAATGAAGAAGATAGGCAATTATTTATGGATGAATATAAAATGGCTGAACCTGCTTTAGACAGGTTGATTCATTCTGCTTACAAATTATTGAACCTTTACACCTATTTTACTGCAGGGGTACAGGAAGTAAGAGCATGGACCATCCATCAAGGCTGGAAAGCTCCACAAGCAGCTGGTGTAATTCATACAGACTTTGAAAAAGGCTTTATCAAAGCTGAGGTAACTAGTTATGATGACTTTATAAAATATGGCTCTGAAGCAGCTTGCAGAGAAGTTGGAAAATTAAGAATAGAAGGAAAAGAATATGTAGTAAAGGACGGTGATTTGATGCATTTTCGATTTAATGTTTAGAACAATGCTGTAATGGCGGCTCTACCTACATGTACTGTTCTGGAGCTTCCTGCTTTTCTACCATCATACAGTAAATTAATCTCCAGATTATTTAATAATCTTTTGCTGAATCCTACCGACCATAAAAAGTTTTTGCCTGGCAATAAACCGTCAAGCATGATATAACTTACAGTAGTATTTGCTGGAAATTTATAACTGATATTATTAAAAGTAAATTTTCCTGTAATGGAGCTGTTTTGAAGAATATTATATTTTGTATCAATATTTATAGCATTCGATATTGATTTCTCTCCTGTAGTAGATGCCTTATTCTTTTTTATATCAAATTTATATCCTCCAACAACTCTAAAGGTTGACCCCCTAATAAAAGTAATAAAAGGTTCAATATTATAAATGTCAAGATCATAATTCCTATTTGCAAATTGCGGCGTGGCTAATAAGTTTATTCCCTTCTTGCCGTTTAGTGTAAATAAAATAGATCTGTTGATATTCCATCTAAGTTTAAATAACCAATCATTTAACTTACGGGTTTCATATCCATAGGTTAATAAAGATTTGCCACTTGATCTAAGATTGGTGAAATCAACCCCCCAAACACTATTAAATCGATTAAATGAAAGGGTATTTAGTATAGTCGTATTTAACGTAACCAATGCTGTATCACTTAAGCCATATTTGAATGGATTAAATTCAAAACTTCCTTTGGCAATTGACTTTTTATTAGTTTGCAGCGAAGTAATAAGGAGGAGTTTTGAAATAATCTTTTTAATCCCACTGATGTCCGGTGATAATAATACAGTTCTGGGACTTATAGTAAAGCTATAATTGAAAGTTGTATAATTCGCTTTTATAAAATCATTGGTTGGAGTAAATATGCGTATAAATTTTGCCTGATCAGGAAAAGCAGCAAATTCAAATTCGTTTAACTGTTGTACGCCATCATTATTATAATCATTCCAGGCATATTGACCTGTACCAGCGGGAACTTCGAGGTAAGCAAAATCTCTTCGTTGCTCCTGACCGGCGCCAACTTCATATAAAAAATTTCCAGTAACCAATCCTTTCCATTCATTCATCACATATTCTACTCTGCCTAATATTGTTTCATCAGCTTTTTGTTTGGATATGGTAGTATCGATCACTTTTAATTTCCTAAAAGTAGTATTGATATACAATTGTCTTTTAGGGTTTGCTAATAATTCGGTTTGAAGATTTAGATTTAAACTTCTGTCTCCCCGAATAAAATTTTTATTTACCGGATATTTATCTGATCGTGTAAAGAAAGTAAATCTATATTTATTTTTTTTTGCTTCATCAGATTTTAAATAAGCTGAATAAATGTCAAATGAAAAAGATCCTGGATTTATTGTGTCTGTCGATTTGAAACGAGAATTATTTTGTTCCAGCATATAATTGAAACCAAGTCTCCAGTTGTTTAATTGTTTCAATTCCTTACTGATATCAATCGTTGGACGAAGAAAACTTCCTTTATCATTCAGTAAATTATAATTAGTAAGTATAAATGAATTATTAAAGTTCCATCCTTTCAAATCCATATTATGCTTTATATTATTTTGAAATCCGTTATAATTGTCACTACGTTTATAATTGGTAAATTGATAAGTGAAAGTATGCTTGTTATTATTCTTTAAACCAATTTTTGTTCTGATGATATTTTCATCGACAGGAATTGGTATTGAATTAATTGCTAAACCCCAATCTCTTGTAAATTCAACATTTCTCAGTCTTTCAAGTGGTTTAAACTTCTTTTGAACATATTCATAATCAAGGCCTGTTGACAGGATTAATTTATTTTTCTGAGTAAGCAATTTTTCATTAGTTAGTTCAAACTTTACGCCCCATCCACGATCGTCTCCATTATCTTTAGTAGAATATGTATTGACATCAGTACTACTAGTTGCAACTTCAGCTTTTATCTTTGTGTTCGCATTAATTGTATAATCGACTCCTAGATTTACAAGCTGTTGTTTTTTTGGCGTTACTAATATTTGTACCGGTTCATACCTACCTTGTTTTATTCCTGCTACTGGTGTTACATATTTATAGACTTTTCCATTTGCACCATTAAAATCAGGAATATAATTACCATTGCCTTGTCCTACATCTACAAACGATAGATTATAGTTCTGTACAGCTGGATTTGTTGAATATTGATAAATTGAATCAGCCCCGATATATATTTTTTCATATACTATTTTTCCTGCTGCTAACGTATCAGGAAATGCTGCAGGATAAAATGCCCGTTGAATACTATCACCAAGATCAGCAAGAAATTGCTTTTGTTTTGGATCCAAAACCTGGTTAATTGAGGAGTTTTTAGCATCGCTATTATTAAATGCACCAATTCTTATTTTCACTTTATTATTAATGTCTAATTCTTGAGACAAAAAAAGATTAGCATTTAAAAAATTTCTGTCTGCGTATTCAAACTCAATTTGAATTCTGCTGTCTTTAGTAATCATTCTCCGAGGTGTAAATGAAATTTCAGCAGAATTATAATTAATTACATAGTCCTGGTCCTCTCCTCTTTGCAATAATTCACCATCATAAAAAACTCTTTCTGTATTTGCAAGTACTATAAAAAAAAATTCATTATTAGCCCCTCTTAATCTATAAGGACCCTGGTTGCCTTCAAGTGGTTCGAGAATATTGCGGGTAAACTTTCCCTTTGCTATTGAACCACTTACTAATGTATTTGATTGCAAAGATTTTGAAAGTCGATTCGTTGTTTGAAATGAAACCCCCTGGAGTCGTTTATAAAAATTCAAAAAATAGCTTTTGGTTTCCCGAATGTCGAGATCGCCAAGATTTAATTGCCAATTGCGTTTTTTAAATTGTAGAAATACTTGATCAAATTCATTTAACTGTTGTGTATTGCCATCCGGTTGAATAGGAATATTATTATCTGTGATAGCCGCATTTATTTCAATACTATCACCCAACATGCCATTTAACTGGAGATTTAAAGTTGAATTTAATACAGCATCCTGGCTATTCCCAAACCCAATTTGTCTACCAAAACTTCCTTCAGCTTTTAATGTACCGAAATCAAATACACCATTTTTCGAACTAGCAAGTCCTTTATTAATTTCCAGAGGCTTTATATAAAAATTATTGACGATACTATCAAAGACCATTCTTTGGGTAACGGCATTTAATTGAAAAGGAAAAACACGATAAGAAACTGTAATTTTTTCTACAGTTGGTTTTTTGATCCAAAATAATTTCGCATTTACAAAATCGAGTATATAATCAGATTCCTTGATAAAAGGGATATTGAAGGTATTTGGAATGATACTTATTGTATCTAGCTGTAAACTGTCAGAATGTAGCGTAAAGGTTTTTTGACGGAGATTTGAAATTTGATTTACGACAGGAGCTTGTGCATTGCTTTGATAAGCAAAGAGAGTTATTAATAAGATACAGGATATTCGACGTAACAAGCTCAATAGCAGCGTATTTTATTTAAAAATCGTAAAATTTGCACTATTATTGCTTTAAAGTTATGCTATGGTGTTAATTAGTCTAAAAAGCAGCTAATTATTCATTATTTTGTCTAATTAGAGTTGAAATAACCTATTATTTTGAAGAAATCATTTTTACTAATACTGGTATTTATTTTGTTAAATCATCTGACCTATTCGCAGTCGAATAATATTTGGTTTTTTGGCAGAAAGGTTGGCTTGAATTTTAACCCTGTAGTTGGTCAGCAAGTACCGGCTTTAGTTAATACCAATGTAATGATAGCTGACGAGGCTTCGGCAAGTATATGTGATCAAGATGGAATATTGTTGTTTTATACGAATGGAAAAACAGTTTACAACAAAAATCATCAGGTTATGGTCAATGGTGATAATCTGGATGGTGAGATTTCTGCAGCTCAAATTGCCATAATTCCAAAACCAGGTAATGATAAATTATATTACATTTTTACAACTGGTTCCATAGAAGCAGGTTTTGCAAAAGGATACCAGTATTCTATTGTAGATATGACTTTGGATAATGGTCTAGGTGAGATTACACAAAAAAATAATACCCTTTGGGCTTCAGCATGCGAAAGAATGACAGCAATCCGTCATGCAAATGGAATAGATGTTTGGCTAATAACAAATGATAAATATTCAAACACTTTCAGATCCTGGTTAATCAACTGTAATGGCTTACAACCTGCTGTAGTTTCTACAGTTGGAAGAGTACTTAATGAACATATTAATATGGACGTTGGAAATTTAAAAGCAAGTCCTGATGGTAGCCGCATTTGTCAGACACATTTCCCAGTTTTTGATGAATTCAATCGTATCCCGAATTTTTTTCAATTATTTGATTTTAATAATATTACGGGTATACTTTCCAACCCTTTTACTATAGAATTTTCGGATGCACAATACACACATTGTACTTTTTCTTCCAATTCAAAAATGTTATATGTTTCCAGACCTTATGATAAAAAAATAGAACAATTTAATATCAATCTGCCAGCGGCATCAATTCCAGGTTCCAGAATTGTAATGCCAACTAATGCAAGATATTTTGACTTGCAATTGGCTCCGGATGAAAAAATTTATCTTTCAAATATTAATGGTGATTTAGGTGCTATAAATTTACCAAATTTACAGGGTACCAATTGCAATCTTCAGGAAAGAGTACTTATTCCTTCACCAGGATTAGCCTATATTGGTTTGCCATCTGTTATTAATGATATTGTCACTGCCAGCGATCCAAATAATGGATTTAACTATACTATTTTGGACAGCTGTAAAGGAATCGTTCAATTTTCTGGTTATACTATGTTATCTCCTGTTGTAAGCTGGCTTTGGGATTTTGGTGACGGAACTACTTCAACTTCTCAAAATCCATTACATCAATTTACGGATCCATTACAAGTTTATAAGGTCAAACTTGAAATCAGCTCAACTACAACTTGTGGAACCATCTCTCGTTCAAGAATCATACTTCCGTCTGGATTAACAAGTACAACTGCAGAATTTGT
Source organism: Chitinophagaceae bacterium (assembly GCA_024643655.1). GTDB lineage: Bacteria > Bacteroidota > Bacteroidia > Chitinophagales > Chitinophagaceae > JJ008. Next base: position 77,861 of record JAHEMM010000003.1, read on the forward strand.
TGTTACTAATGTATGTGATTCTGGTTATGTTAGGTTTACCAATCAAAGTAATACCTTGTCTCAACCTACTGTCAAATATCAATGGGATTTTGGGGATGGAAACAGTTCTACAGATAGCCATCCTTTTCATACTTATGCTAGTTCTGGAACATATATAGTAAAATTAAGAATTAATTCAGGTGCATCTTGTATTGATGATTCTATTACTCATAATGTAGATTTTACAACTTTTTCTATTACCACAATTCCAGATAAAGTTATTAACTATGGAGAGTCAGTAACATTAACAACTAACGGACCTATTGATGCAAATTATTTATGGACTCCTGTCAAATGGTTAAATAATGCTACTGCTCAAAGTCCTGTTGCGAAACCTGATGAAACCACTGTTTATAAAGTGATTGCTACAAATGCACAAAACTGTAAAAGCGAAGATTCAGTAAAAATAACAGTAATCGTACCAGAAGATATAAATGATATTTATGTACCCACAGCATTTACACCAAACAATGATGGGAAAAATGATAAAATAAGACCTTTTATTCCTAGAAAATATGTATTAGAAGAATACAGTATTTATAACCGCGGTGGTCAGCGAATATTTACTACTTCAAATAGAGATGAAGGTTGGAATGGTACAATTGCAGGTGTGATGCAGAACCCTGGAGTATTTATTTGGGTTTTATCTGTAACTGACAATTTAGGAAACAAAATATTAAAAAAAGGTAATCTTGTCTTAATTAGATAAGATTACCTTTTTGATTGATTTTTAGCTTATTAATTAGTTATACCTTCTAATGCTAATAAGAAAGCATATTGCAAAGCAATATCTTTTAGATAGTCAAATCTGCCTGATGCACCACCGTGACCAGCTTCCATCGTTGTTTTAAGCAACAATACATTAGCGTCAGTTTTCATTGCTCTAAGTTTTGCTACCCATTTTGCCGGTTCAAAATATTGCACCTGACTATCATGAAGACCAGTAACGACTAGCATATTTGGATAGTTTTTCTTTTCAACGTTATCGTATGGAGAATATGATTTCATATAAAAATAAGCCTCTTTATCAGCAGGATTACCCCATTCATCATACTCATTCGTTGTTAAAGGAATGGTAGGATCAGACATGGTTGTCAGCACATCCACAAAAGGAACAGCCGCAACAACACCATTCCACAAATCAGGTGCTAAATTAATAATGGCACCCATTAACAATCCGCCAGCACTTCCACCCATAGCATATAAATGACCTTTGGAAGTAAACTTTTCTTTAAGCAGGAAATTTCCACAATCGACAAAATCAGTAAAAGTATTTTTCTTCTTCATCATTTTCCCATCTTCATACCACTGTCTTCCCATTTCCTGACCACCTCGAATATGGGCTATTGCATATATAAATCCACGATTCATTAAGCTGAGCCTTGAACTACTAAAACTGGCATCCATACTTGCCCCATAAGAACCATAGCCATATAATAAAAGCGGGGATAACCCATCTTTTTTTGTTCCTTTTTTATAAACAATTGAAATGGGAACTTTAGTTCCATCTGTTACAGTGGCATATATTCTTTCTGTAACATAATCGTTCTTATTAAATCCACCTAGTACTTCTTGTTCTTTTAGTAGCTTCTTTTCTTTCGAAGCCATATTATAATCATAAATAGAACTGGGTGTTGTTAATGAAGTATAGTTAAAACGTAACGTAGGGGAATTGAAATCCACATTACTTGTAGGTGAAGCCGTATAAGCAGGTTCACCAAAATCAAGATAATGTTCATTGCCAGTTACAATATTTCTTACCCTGATTTGTATTAGCCCATTTTTTCTTTCTGTGATGACCCAAAAATCTTTAAAAACATCAATGCCTTCAACCAACACATCCGTTCGGTGAGCAATAACATCTACCCAGTTTTCTACTCCGGTTTTACCAACGGGGGCTTCTGCCAGTTTAAAATTCTTGGCATCCTTATTTGTTACAATTAAAAATTTGTCACCCCAATGATCAATACTATAAAGAACATCTTTCATTCTTGGTTGAAACACTTTAAAAGCGGCATCGGGTGTGTCTGCATCCAGCATTCTGTATTCAGAAGACATCGTTGCACTTGAATAAATACCAATATATTTTTCCGACTTTGTTTTAAATACACCGATATAGTTTGACTTATCTTTTTCTTCATATAAAACCTGATCTTCTGTACTACCAATCTTATGCTTCATTATTTTTTCAGAAAGTAGCGTTACCGGATTCTTAGCAGTATAAAAAATCGTTTTATTATCATTTCCCCAAACCGTTGAAGATTCTGCATTTTTGATTTCATCTTTTAACAACTCTCCGGTTTCAAGATTTTTAATATAAATAGTGTATTGTCTACGGGAAATTTTATCAATACCAAATGCCATTAATTTGTTATCAGGGCTAATACTGAACCCCCTGGCTGAAAAGTAAGTTGATCCTTCAGCTAGTTTATCTGCATCCAAAAGAATTTCTTCTTTTGCATCAAGGGTTCCTTTTTTACGGCAATATTTAAAGTATTGTTTTCCATCTTCTGTTCTGCTATAATAATAGTATCCATTTTTAAAAACAGGTACAGATTCATCTTTTTCTTTAATTCGTCCCTTTAGTTCAGAAAACAATTCCTCCTGAAACTTTTTTGTTCCAGACATCATTGTGTCGAGATATGCATTTTCTGCTTTCAGGTAATCAACAACTTTAGTACTATCTGCCTCTTTAGTAAAATAAGCATTCATCCAGTAATATTCATCTATACGGGTGTCGCCATGTGCAGTCAATTCTTTATTTGTTTTTTCTGCTATTGGTGCCGATATACCGGTTGGCCAGGAATATTCTTTCTTTTCCATTTTTTCAGCATTCTTACATGAAATAAAAAATAATAAAAAAGATAAAATTAAGGGGGATAAATATTGTTTCATTTTGACTATTTTATAGGGTAATATACAAATAGTATAATGAAACAAAGAAGCCCTTCAATAAAGGGCTTCTAAAATTAGTAAAAGACTAATTTATTTTTCAGCCCCAGCCATTATATATTCTTTATTAAGACGGGCAATATTTTCAATAGATATTTCTTTAGGACAAAC